>CAMYKJ010000028.1 GCA_947258945.1 uncultured Ectothiorhodospiraceae bacterium | reverse complement strand
TGCTTCACATGCCTTTACCCACATCATCTACAAGGCCCTGTTGCTCATGTCGGCAGGCTCGGTTCTTTATATGACAGGCAAGCGGAAATGCACCGATCTAGGCGGCCTTTTTCATAGTATGCCGCTAACGACGACCTGCGGAATAATCGGCGCCCTTTCCATTTCCGCGTTCCCGCTCACATCGGGCTTCATCAGCAAGTCAATGATCTCCCAGGCAGCAGGCGGCGAACACCTGGCCCTGATCTGGTTCCTGCTGACTGCGGGTTCTGCCGGTGTGTTTCTACATGCGGGCGTAAAGTTCCCGTGGTTTGTCTTCTTTCAGAAGGACTCCGGCCTGCGACCTCCCGATCCACCGCTCAACATGCGACTGGCCATGATCTTTTTCGCATTCCTTTGCCTTGCAATCGGTATTTGGCCGGCTCCACTCTATGCCATCCTGCCCTTCCCGGTCGATTACGTTCCCTATACACGTGCACATGTCGTTGAGATGCTGCAGCTGCTGCTTTTCTCGGGGCTCGCCTTTTTCATTATGCTGCCGTACATGAAGCGAACGCCCACAATCACACTCGACTGGGACTGGTTCTACCGCGGTCTGGGTCTCCGGGTGGTCCGCAGCGTCCTGAGTATGTCCAGTCCATTGCACGTGCGCATGCGCATCGGCTTCCTGAGACGCCTGGGAACGTTTTTCGGCACGCTGTTCCTGTATCACGGGCCCCAGGGCATCCTGGCCCGCACCTGGGCAACGGGCAGCATGGTGCTGTGGGTGGTCATCCTGCTCGGGCTCTACCTGCTTGCCTACTACTACTGAGAAAACCAGGCCCGTATCATGCAACGGGCGATGAATATGCGCAGCGGTCCGCGCACCTTGCGCCCTGGCAGGACGTTTGGTCCCTCCTGCACCAGTCGCGCTGCCGCCTCGCTGGCGGTCAGTCCCTGCACAGGCATCGCGGCCGTGACCCGGTCATCCATATGAAATTATTTCCTGCTGCATGATCTCGTCAACTGTCTGGATTTATACGGAAAAACGACATTACCTCCGCTCAAGTTCAATGTGAATTGACCCAAGTCAACGCGCAGGAAACAAATTAAAGGAAAACTGTCCGCTATCCGGGCAATAAACAATTTGTTAACTGCCTGAATGAGACAGAGCGAATTGATCCATGTCAACACGCTGAAAATCAATAGTCGGATGATTGTCCCGCATAGAGGCACTACCGGCTTGTTTAAGATACTGCAATGACCCAAAACGTCATCTTCGATGAAGACCTGATCCGGCGCTATGACCAGTCCGGGCCCCGCTACACATCCTATCCGACTGTCGCGCAATTCCACTCGGATATAACGGAGCAGGACTATCAGCGCTGGGCGCACTCCAGCAATGAGGACCCGATACCGCGGCCGCTATCCCTGTATTTCCACATCCCGTTCTGCGATACCGTCTGCTTCTATTGCGCCTGCACCAAGATCGTTACCAAACACCATGACCGGGCCACGCGTTATCTCGACTACCTGAACAAGGAAATGGCTTTGCACGCCCCCCTGTTTGATCCTGACCGCAGGGTCGAACAACTGCACTGGGGTGGCGGCACACCGACATTCCTCAATAACGGGGAAATCCGTCGTTTGATGGACATGACCGGCAAGCATTTCTCGCTGCTCGACGATGACAGCGGTGAATATTCAATCGAGGTCGACCCGCGCTCGGTCGATGAATCGAAACTGCAGGTACTCAGGGAAGTCGGCTTCAACCGTATCAGCCTCGGCGTACAGGACTTCAATCCGGACATCCAGAAGGCCGTCAATCGCATACAGGGTGAGGACATCACGCGGAACGTACTCGACACGGCGCGACAGCTTGGTTTCAAGTCAGCCAACATGGACCTGATCTATGGCCTGCCGCTACAGACCGTCGTTACATTCAGCGATACCCTGCGACGCACGGTCGACATGAGCCCGGATCGCATCGCTGTCTACAATTACGCACACCTGCCTGCCCGCTTCAAACCGCAGCGACGCATCAACGAAGCAGACCTGCCATCGGCCCAGGACAAGCTGGATATCCTGCAGCAAACCATTCGCCTGCTGACCGATGCCGGTTACGTCTACATTGGCATGGACCACTTCGCAAAACCGGACGATGAACTGACACTTGCCCAGCAGAACGGTACCCTGCACCGTAATTTCCAGGGTTACTCGACCCATGTGGACTGCGACCTTATCGGCATTGGCATGTCTGCCATTGGCCGTGTTTGCGATAACTACAACCAGAACGTGCGTGACCTGGATCGTTACTATGAATTGCTGGATGCGGGCAGGCTGCCACTGGAACGCGGCATCGAACTGGAACCGGATGATCTGCTGCGCCGCGAGATCATTACCCAGCTAATGTGCCATTTCAACCTCGATTTCCGCATCCTGGAAGCCGGCTGGGATTTCGATTTCATGCAACACTTCAGTAACGAGCATGCGGCACTGCTTGGCATGCAGGATGACGGCCTGCTCAGCATCGACAATGACGGCATACACATCCTGCCGGCCGGACGCTTGCTGGTGCGAAACATCTGTATGGTGTTTGACCACTATCTGCAGGGCAAAGACAGCAGCAGGCGCTTCTCCAAGGTGATCTAGCAACCGGGCGCGGCTGCTCGTAAACAACAATTTTCCGGAATTGCTCCGTACCTACATCGCCGAACCCATGGTTTGCTTGACGCAGCCCTCGACCATGACCTTCAGGCTGTCCATGTCGAGGATGGAGATCTGTCGACGATTGACCTTGAGGACCCCTTTTTCCTGGAACTGCGCAAACAGGCGACTGACAGTCTCGATCGCCAGCCCCAGGTAGTTGCCGATGTCCTGGCGCGACATCGGCAGGTTGAATTCCGTCGCTGACAGGCTGCGCTGCTTGTAGCGTGTCGACAGACTCAGCAGGAACGAAGCCAGTCGCTCCTCTGCACTCCGCTTGCCCAGCAACATAAGCATGTGCTGGTCCGAGGTGATTTCCCTCCCAACCACATTCAACAGTTGCCTCTGCAGCCCGGGCAGGTCATGACACAGCCCCTCCAGCTTGTTGAAAGGAAGCTCACAAATACTCGAGGTCTCCAGCACTACCGAGGCACTCTCGTAGCTGCCGCCACACAGGCCGTCCATGCCGGTCAGTTCCCCTGGCAAGGTGAACCCCAGCACCTGTTCCTCGCCGTCCTTGGTAAGGCAGTAGGACTTGAGAGCACCGGAGCGCAACGCAAACAGGGAATGGCTCTTGTCGCCGGGACGGTAGAGGTGCTGGCCGGGCTGGATGGGCTGCTGGCGCACGACGATGGCATCCAGCTTCTCCATTTCTTCACTGCGCATGCCGTGTGGCAGACACAAATCGGCAAGCGTGCAGTTCTGGCAGGAAACTTTCAATTCATGCAGATTCAGTGTTTTCTTCTTGATTGTCATCGCCACTGTCCAGCTGCTTGCAACCGCTCCCCGCTTGTATCGGGCAACACCGGCAAACAGGATATTATTCTGTCAGAATATATCTGATCTATTATACTCGTCGCCAGAGGCGCCGACTCATTACTCGCTTATACCTCAGTCTAGCCAGAAATTAAACATTAGTCACTTAAATCAGGCTGCTCCGGGCGGCCTCCCCGGACAGGAGCCGCACCCACGTGTACGCGCACGCCGCAGAAAAACTGCACCGACTGAGGGAAAAATACCCTGAAATCAGTCTGGCTGGCGGCCTGACCGGGCTTGAAAAAGAGAGCCTGCGCGTGGGTCAGGATGGCGCCATCGCGCAGACGCCCCACCCGGCCAGTCTCGGCTCCGCCCTCAGGCACCCGTGGATTACCACGGATTATTCCGAGGCACTGCTGGAATTCATCACCCCGCCACTGACCAGCCCGCTGGACGCCCTCGCCTTCCTGCGCGACCTGCAGCATTTCGTCTACCTGAAACTCGACGACGAACTGCTCTGGTCTGCCAGCATGCCCTGCGTAGTGGAAGGCGAGGAACGCATTCCGCTCGCCCGCTATGGCAGCTCCAATATCGGTCAGATGAAAACGGTCTACCGGCGCGGCCTCGGCTACCGGTATGGCCGCATCATGCAGGTGATCGCCGGTGCCCATTACAACTATTCGTTTGCGGATGCCTTGTGGCCACAGCTGCAGTCACTCGAGCAGGATACCCGGCCCCTGCAGGACTACATTTCAGAGTGCTATTTCAGGGTCATCCGCAACCTGCAGCGCATCGGCTGGATCATCCCGTACCTGTTCGGCTCTTCGCCCGCGGTATGCAAATCGTTCCTCTGCGGAAAACAGACAATACTCGATGAATACAACGAGAACAGTTATTACGGTCCGTATGCAACATCGCTCAGAATGTGCGATATCGGCTACCAGAATTCACATGAGGATGAAATCGGCTTCAAGGCACGCTACGACAGCCTCGAAAGTTATGTCGATAGCCTGACCATGGCAATCGAGACCAACTGCCCGCGCTATGAAAAGATCGGCGTCAAGGTCGATGACGAATATCGACAGCTGAATTCCTGCATGCTGCAGATCGAAAACGAGTACTACAGCTCGGTCCGGCCCAAGCAGGTCCCCGGAATGAACGAAAAGCCCGTGCACGCACTCAAGCGACGCGGTGTCCGCTACGTTGAATTGCGCTCGCTCGATATCAACATGTTCGAGCCGCAGGGTATCAGTGCCACCCAGTGCCGCTTCCTGGAAACGCTGATGGCCTTTTGCCTGTTTCAGGACAGCCCGGTCATCGACTACACCGGTCGCACGGAAATCGACGCCAATCTGGACGCCGTATGCTACCGCGGTCGGGAACCGGGCCTGGTGCTGCAACGCAACGGCGTCAACACCAGCCTGCAGCACTGGGCAGGCGATCTGTGCGAGGCCATGATGCCGTTCGCCGATGCACTCGATGCGGCTGGCAGCGGCCGGCCCTGCAGGGATGCCCTCGAGGAACAGCTCGCAGCAGTCAACGATCCGGAAAAAACCCATTCGGCCAGGGTGTTGGCAGGGATGCGCGAGCACGACGAGGGCTACTTCCACTTTGCCAAGCGTATGTCACTCAAACACCAGCAGTATTTCCTCGATCTGCCGGTCAATGACACACAGTTCCGGGAGTTCGAACAGACCGTCCGGCAGTCGATAGCCGACCAGCAGGCGATCGAGGCGGCGGACACGCTGTCGTTCGACGAATTCCTGGAGCAGTACTTCGCGCAGACACTTTAGTGAACAACATGCTCGCGCCAAGAAAATCAAAATCAATAAAGCCACACGACTACAGGGATGTTGGAGGTAGTGTAACGCAGGAGCAGTTACCGAAAGGACACGGAGAAAATTAATATCTTCTCTGTAGAAGCGCATATTTTTCAAGAGTGCCTTGCAGGCGGATGCTTATCAAGAACTCAATAATATGACCGTCATTCCCGCGCAGGCGGGAATCCAGTCATAAATTGAGACATGCTGGTGAGAAATCACCTCGCAATGTTGAAGGTGTCCGTATTAAGTATCTGGGCATTTATCCGGGCTGGATTCCCGCCTGCGCGGGAATGACAAGAGGATTTTTACATTAGGGAGCAGTACCCTGGTTCCCGGTTATATCTTTCTCTGTTTTCTCTGTGGCATTTTTTAGGTTTTCTTAGCGCCTTGGCGACTTTGCGCGAGAAATTTTTCTCAAATAGAACAACAACCGTTAAAAATTTCTAGCCTGCCAGCACAAACCCCACACCGGCCATATAGAAGCCGGCCGGATAATGCCAGCGCGGCGGCTTTTCAAGCAGGTATTCGAGCAGCAGCGTCAGGATGACGCCCATCACCATGTACAGCGGCACGACCTGCAGGGAGGTGTAGTGGCGCATATCATCCGGCAGATAATAGAAATAGAACGTGCCGTAGAACAGCAGGAAAAAACCGTTCGCCAGGACCTCCAGCAACGGTCCGTCGATCCCTGACATTACACCTTTCAGCCAGGCTGGCCTGATGACCAGGCGGCGCGAATGCAGGACCTGGTGCATGAAATAGACGTAGTAACCGTACACCGGCCAGATGATGAAGTTCAGTACCGAGGTATAGCCGTCATGGATCGGCCATACGCGGTACTGCCACAGCGGCTCGCCGAATACCAGGAAATAGAGTTTGCCCAGATAGACCTCGCAGACAATGGCCACCAGGAAGGCAACCGTCATGGAAAGGGCCAGTGGATAGATCTCGATGCGAATCCAGTGCCGCACCAGCAAGGATCCCAGCAGGTAAAATACACCGGCGCCGAACAGCGCACCGGAGAGTCCCTGCAGCACCAGTATTAACGGACCGGACACGAGCACTCAGATATGCGAGACCAGCTTTGCCTCCGGAACATGTTCCTGGATGGCGCTGGCGATCTCGAAACGGATGCCCTGGATGGAACGTATGGAAACCCACAGCAGGTTCAGCTTGAGGTTGAATTCGGCAAACACCACGGCGTGACTGAAATGCGTCAGCGTGATGTGCACATCCTGCAGGGTGCTGTCGATCAGGTGTTTCGGCTTGTCGCGCAAGCCCGGTATCAGCATCATGAAATCGCTCAGTGGCTTGCCGTTCTCGTCATGCGAGGGCGCGCGCTTGCGCAACGGTTCCGATGCATCGTTGAATTCTACGGATAATCTGGGCAGGCTCATGGTCAGGGTTGGCGGCAACGGTTCTGCTCATAATAACGGCAAAACACGCCGGCATCACGACCGGACCAGACTCAAGCATAAAATTTCCTTGATAATCAGTCAGTAGAAACTATCGCATCGCTGACGCGCTGTAGCCGGCTGCGCACCTCGGCGGCCAGATCCTCCACGCCCGCCATGTCCACCAGGCCGAGCACCGCGGCCGGATCCATGAAACCGACCGTGATGGAACCGTCCTCTTCCTCGCGCAATATCACGTTGCACGGCAGCAGCAACCCGATATCCGGATCGGCATTGATGGCCTGGTTGGCCAGCTGCGGATTGCAGGCGCCTAAAATGAGATACGGTCTGCGGTCGACGTCAATCTTCTTTTTCAGGGTGGCGGCAACATCTATCTCGGTCAGCACACCGAAACCTTCCTTCTGCAACTCGGCGGTCACCTTGTCGCGAATGGACTGCATGTCGCCCTGCA
>CAMYKJ010000027.1 GCA_947258945.1 uncultured Ectothiorhodospiraceae bacterium | reverse complement strand
GCAAGCAGCCTTGCACCCATACGTCGATCCAATGCTCGAGAGACTCATAGCCATGGGGTCGGCGACACGGTTCGCATTTGTAGTCACCGATGAAGCGCGCAAACTCATGTTTGCCAACAAGGCCCTCACGGAACTTTGTGGACACAGCCTCGAGGAGCTTCATGGGAACAGTCTCGGCGAGATCCTGCAAGGGAATGAAACGAACCCGCACGTCGTCGCGTCCGTCAGTGAACAATTGCGGCGGCTTACGCCATTTTCTTTTGCAATAACCAACTACCATCGTAATAGGAACAGGTACATCGCGGGAGTCTATGTCCTTCCGGTGACCCATCCTTTGTCCGAACGGACCTGCTTTGTGGGTCTCGAGCGCGAGCTGATGGAGGGAGAAGAGCCGCTGGCCGACAGGCAGTTCGCGGATTCGGTTTATTCGTTACACCTCGCGGTTGCGGAGTATCTCAAGGAATGTGTCCAGTAAAAGGGTGTCTGCGTACTTTTACCGCTTGAATTCCGCGAACTCCGCCTACAGACACATTTAATGTAGCAGATTTGCTGTTAATACAGCGCAAGGCACTGGGGGCAGTCAGCTTCTAGCACTATCTCATTCGATAGTTCTGAATATCCGAAAGTGGCCGGTAGTCCGACCCTTGCCGCTCATTCCCCCGCGGCAGCGGCATCGATGAACCACAGCGAGGGGCCGGCCATGGCGACCGGCAGTTGCTCACCGGCTTGCACGCGTTGCAGTGCATCGTGTTTGTCCTGTCCGGCAACCAGCACGACGCGTTCGGCCGCGGCGCGCAGCGTGACCAGTCCCAGTGATACGCGCTCCGGCGGCGGTTTCGGGGCAGCGTGCACCGGCACTGCCGGGCGGGTGTCGGCAAGGGCGGCATTGCCGGGGAACAGACTGGCGGTGTGGCCATCCTCCCCCATGCCGAGCACGACGATTTCCAGCGGGCCCGCCGCTTCCAGCTCCAGGCTATACAGTAACGCCGCCTGTTCCGGGCCCAGTTCGGCGGCCATCGGGTGCCGGTTGCCCACAGGTGCATCGATCCTCGACCACAACTGCTGCTCCAGCATGACGTCGTTGCGCCCCGCATGACCTGCCGGGTAGCAGCGCTCGTCACCGAGGTACCAGTGCACGCGCTCCCAGGGGAGCGCTGCCTCTGCCAGCAGCGCCAGGCAGCGCGCCGGCGTTGTGCCGCCCGGCAGGGCGACACGGCAGAGCGCCTGCCTGTCGAGGTGCGCGTGGATGCGTCCGGCAAGGTGGCTGGCCGCGGCCCGGGCGAGGGCTTCGGCAGCGTCGAAGTGCCGGAACTCGTGCATGGTGCAGCGTTGTCAGGTCGGGCGGTGCCAGCCGCCGACACAGTCCCGGGTAAGTGTGTCCATGGCCGGTATGTCCCAGGTCCCGGCACGGTAGCGCTCGATGGAGAAACGGCCCTTCCAGGCTGACAGGATAGGCTCGACGATCTCCCACGATTCCTCCACCTCGTCAGCACGCGAGAACAGGGTGGAGTCACCGGTGAGTACGTCGTGCATCAGGATTTCGTAGGCATCGGCAACCGCGGTGGCGTCGTTGGCGTAGGGTGCCCGCATCACGAGGCGCTGGATGTCGGTGGTCAGTCCCGGCATCTTCGCATTCATGCGCAGCACCACGCCGCCGTCGGGCTGCAGCCGGAACACCAGTGCGTTGGCGGCGGGGATGGATGCATGGTTGTCGAACAGGTTGAAGGGCGGCTTGCGGAAACGGATCATGACCTCGGAGGCCTTTTTCTCCAGCCGCTTGCCGGTCCAGAGGGTGAAGGGCACGCCCTGCCAGCGCCAGTTGTCGATGTGGAAGCGCACCGCCGCGAAGGTCTCGGTCGCCGAGTCCGGCGACACGTCATCCTCCCTGACGTAGGCCTGCACGTCGTCGCCGTTGACGTGGCCGGAGGCGTACTGTGCTGCAACGCTGTGAGTGTTCACATCCTGCGGTCTGAAACGGCGCAGGGCGCGCAGCACCTTCATCTTCTCGTCGCGCACGGCGTTGGCGGTGAACTCGACCGGCGGCTCCATGGCGACCAGCGTCATCAACTGCATCAGGTGACTCTGGATCATGTCGCGCAGCGCGCCGGAATGCTCGTAGTATTTCGCCCGGTACTCGATACCCAGGGTCTCGGCCACGGAGATCTGGATATTATCGATATAGTTGCGGTTCCAGAGCGGCTCCATGATGCTGTTGGCAAACCGGTAGACCAGCAGGTTCTGCACGCTTTCCTTGCCCAGGTAGTGGTCGATGCGGTAGATCTGTGACTCGTCGATGACCGCTTGCAGTTCGCGGTTCAGTGCGCGGGCCGAGGCGAGGTCCATGCCGAAGGGCTTTTCGATGACGATGCGCCGGTAGCCCTCGTCTTCTGCGGTCAGTCCTGCCCGGTTCAGACCGGTGACCGTCTTGCCGTACCAGCCGGGCGGGATGGCGCAGTAGAACATAGCGTTTTTCATGCCGCCCAGCTGTTCCAGGGACTCGGCCAGCCGACCATAGGTGGTCTCGTCGTCCAGGTCGCCGGGCACAATTTTCAGTCGTGCGGCAAAGGTCTGCCAGCACTGGTCGTCCATGCCGTCGCCGTTGGAGAACTCCATCAGGCCATCGCGCACCAGCTGCAGCCACTTGCCATGATCCATGTCCCTGACGACACCGATGATCCGGCTGTCCGGGTGGACGAGGCCGCAGTCGAGCATGCGCACCAGCGCCGGCATCAGCTTGCGCTTGGTCAGATCGCCGGTCGCACCGAAGATGACGATGTTGGTCGGCGCGGAGGTTTCCGTGCAGTGCAGCCGTTTGTTTTGTGTGCTCATGAGTCGCTGGTATATCCTGTGTTGGATGACTGAAGCTTGCATGAGTCTGTATCCCGCTATGCCCGGGTTCCGGTTGGCCGAAATCGGACGCCCTGTCCCGGTGGCGGGAAAGTCTCATTCTGCCAGCAAAGGAACGGGTGGCAATGCCGCATGATAACAGCTTCAAACCGGGACGGCTTTTTTTCGCCGGCGCTCCGGCGCCGGTCAGTCAGGCCGGGCGTTCCACGGTCCACTTGCCGGTTGTTTCCGGTTTCCGTATGAACGGACGCGGCCGTTCCCGGTTCGTCTCGGGTGAGTTAATATCGAGTGCCCATCAACACGGAATGAAGCAGCGGCGTGTAAATGATTCGCGATGCCCGTGCAATCTGTGACGATTCAGATGGCCAATACAAATCGTCAGGCTGGTTCATATGTCAGTGACTTGATATGGGCAAATTCAAAAGAAAGCTAACCAGTCTGGTTGAACGCGGGTATTCACCCGAAGAAGATTTGCTGAAATACGAAGGTCCCGGGAGATGTAAATGCCATGACGAACAACGCTGAAGAAAGAGTTTCAAAATTCTACAATACCGTAGGCTGGGAAACGGAAGGGGAGATTACCGAAGATGCAAAAATATGGGAGGACCTGAGAGAGCATGCCGGGGAGTATGTCAGCAAATGCCGGCTGAGGGTGTTAAGACATATACCGGAAAGTGGCGAGAATATACTCGACATGGCATCCGGCCCCATACAGTACAAAGAGTATTTGCAGTATTCAATGAATTTCACGAAGAGGTATTGTGTTGATTTATCATCGACTGCGCTGGAAAGTGCAAAAAATAAAATAGGAGATCATGGGGTTTTCCTGCATGGCAGTTTTTTTGATCTTCCCCTGGAGGATAATTATTTCGATTGTGCAGTGAGCCTGCATACCATCTACCATATGGACAAGGACAGGCAGGAAGAGGCAGTGCGCAAGTTAATCAGGGTTACCAAACCGGGAAAACCGGTCATTGTCGTTTACAGCAATCCGGATACAATCGTGTCCTCGTTAATGTCGTCTTTGCCGCTCCGTGCAATCAGGAAAGCAGGAAATCTTCTGAAAAAACCTGCGGAAGAAAAGAAGGAAGAACAGGGCGAGAGCCTGTATTTTCACCCGCATCCTGTTGAATGGTGGAACAGGTTCAGTGACGTTGCCGGCATAAAAATCCTGCCCTGGCGTTCGTTCAGCTCGACAACCCAGAAAAGACTCATGCCGGATAACAAGATAGGCGGAATGATGTTCAATCTGCTGTTCAATCTCGAAGAGCGTTACCCCGCTTTTTTTGTAAAGCATTTCAAGTACCCCATGATAATACTTACAAAAAAACAAAATTGACGAGGCGCCGCACTGGACGACAATGCCGCTGCGCATCATTGTCGCCGGTTGGTCACGCCTGGAACCGGGTATTCCGGGCCGGCCCATCAACAATTCCACGGGTAGTCCTCTTCGGGGACATCTGTCATACAATTCCAGCCTGTTGTTGGTGTCCGTCACGCTTGTATCGCAGCCGGCCTGTTCAGCTTATTCAGTCAGGCAGGGCCCCATGCTCAACCCAGAGGCGCAGGACCTCGACCTCCTCGCTGCTGAGTGGTTGTCTCCCGTGCGGCATAAGCGTCGATGGATCGGCCCGGCCTTCCACCAGCATGTTGAGTATGCTGTGCCGGCTGTCTCCGGGCACGATAACAGGACCATAGATGGTGCCGCGCATAAGATCTGCATAAGTGGCCATGCTCAGGCCGACTTTTACATAGCCCTTGCCTGCAGGCTTGCTATGGCACTCTATGCAGTTCGCCGCCAGGATTGGACGCACATCATCCCGAAAACTGACCTTCCGCTGCTCCCTGATGCAACCGGTTGTCAGCAGCGCAAGCAGCACAATACCTGTCATATAAATTCGCAAAGCCGCGCTCCTGTGTAATCCTGCGCAATAGGCGCTATTCAGATGTCTCGATATTGCTGTCGTGAACCTGCGCTATGCGTTCAATATTGTCGAGGCTCGATAAAACTTCCTTCTTCAGCTTCTGTTTGACAACGAGGGTCCCGATCAGCGGTGGCACAAAAAAATCCGGCTCAAGGCTCAGTATATAAATCAGGCGGGTACGGTTCCCCATTGGATGTATTTGCCAGATGGTTACACCGGACTTTACATTGCTCAGCTCGGGCACAACCAGGGAGTATATATCACCCGATTCGAGCTCTCTTACTTCCTCCACCCGATGCAATTCCTTGCAGAAAATCATGATGCAGTCGTTGATCACCGTTCTTACCCGGATCACCGAATTATCGGGCGTGTCCAGAACCTCGGAATCGATGATAGAGGGATTGATGCGGTAAATATGAACATAATCGGTCACCACCTTGTGGACATTCTCGGGCGAGGCATCGAGAATAATCTCCAGCCTGAGTTGATACACGCCCTGATTCTGGTCCAGTGCAAGGTGGACAAGCTCTGCTGCACTCAGCTGTGTGAAAGGCAGGCAATAACTCGCCAGTACAATGAAGGCAGGGATAATCTTGCTGGCGGCTCGCAACGCATGACACTGCCGGAAGAACATCTGTATCCCTCCCAACACAGCAGTACATAGGCTGTAGTCTAGTACACCGGTGATGACGCGCCATGTGGAAACTGTTTGCCTTGCAAGATACTGGCAAGAGTAGATAAAAATAAGTTAACGTTAGCGGGTAGATGGCCTGGGTGGGATCAGCGATACTTTTTTGGTGCCTGGGCTGGAAGCATTCTTATGGGCGCGAGTTGTCGAAGTTACTGATGTTCGCGGCATTTTCATTGCTTTCCCTGCAAATGGAGGATGCGGGCGACGATAAAAATCGACAGGATAATGAATCCGAGCGGGTAGGGCAGCAGGCCTGACAAAAATGCCGCCACACTTGCCAGCAACAAAACAATCAATACAACAAGAATCCGGTCCGGGTGCATGGTTAACAGAACAAGGTCGGGTGACACTCAATTCCGGGGACGGTGTAAAACATAGGCCGTTACCACCCGGTTAGAGTTCCAGCGGTTTGACCGGCGCCTCCATCCACGACGTGTCATTTTGCCAGTCGAATTCGGGGTCGTCGATGAACAGCTCGACCTCGTTACCGTCCGGGTCGCGCAGGTACAGGCTCCGGCTGATGGTGTGGTCTGCCCGGCCATCGATGCTGTAGCCGAGTTTTTCTATACGGTCACGGGCATCCCTGAGATCTTCCAGCCGGTCGCCGATCTTCCAGCCAACGTGATACAGGCCGATGCGTTTACCCGCCAGCGGGCCTGTCGCATCGCCCACCTCGATCAGCAGCAGTTCATGGTGGGTGCGCCCCCCCGTGAGCAGGGCAGCGCGGCCATTGAAGATCGTGCCGCTGACCGGGAGACCCACTACACCGGAATAGAATTTCAGCGAGGCTTGCAGGTCTCTGACGTAATACACCACATGGCCCAGTTCGGTCATAGAGTTTCCCCGCTATCCATGGTCAGCGCCCTTGTTCATTCCAGTCATTAATGTACAAGCAACCAGCCGGCTAAAAAAGGGTAGCGACTGTTTTTTGCATTTTTCCCATGCCAATTGTGCGGTTAGGCATCGTCAGGCACGGTTGTTGATTTATACTAATCAACCATGAGCGGCGTTGATCCCTACAGTTACATGCACCAGCTGTCGATGCGTCTGGATAACCTGACCGGCAGGGATGAGATCGAGGAGGCCCTGGACGAAATCGAATACCTGTTCGAGGTCATTCCTCCGGAAATGCAGGAAAATGCCGAACAACTGATTAGCCTGCTGCGCGAAAAGCTGAAGGCCGCCGACCGGTAAAACGCGGCCGGATGCCTGGCAGGCCAGACAACAAAACAGAAAAATTCGGGAAATTCAGAATATGAAAACAGTCGTATCGATCGCCCTGTTGACCGCTTGCCTGCTGGGCAGTCGTTTTGCAGGCGCCCAAGACGAGCCGCAGGATAACAGCGGGTGGTGGGACAGCGCCTGGTGGAACGACAGCCAGATCGAGGTGCCGGAAAATCACACCATCACCACCGAGTGGACCAGCTATGTCAGCGGTGATGTGGACATCCCGGCACTGGTGGCGCGGCCGGACGATGACAAGCCATACCCGGCGGTGCTGTTCGTGCACGGCCGGCGCGGGCTGGGTGACTGGGTGCAGCGTCTTGTGCGGCGGGTGGCGGCACGCGGCTTCGTGGTGCTGGCGCCGGATATCTATGCTGCGCATTTCATCGGCACGCACCCGATCGAGCATGACTACGAACTGGAGAAGGATGTCGATGCGGCCGTGGACGTGTTGCTCGCGCGCGATGACATCAGTACAAACCGTGCCTGCCTGTACTCGCACACCCGCGGCGGCTATTACAGCCTGAAGGTGGCGACGACCTTC
>CAMYKJ010000026.1 GCA_947258945.1 uncultured Ectothiorhodospiraceae bacterium | reverse complement strand
CGGGAACGGTTGTGGGAAAAGGGGCGGCACCGGAACGCCTTGCACGTCGGTTTTCTGCAGGCCGTCCCGGATGACCTGCCGGAGTCGCCGCAGCCTCATGCGCACCGGGAATGGCTGCAGCCACAGCTTGCCGCCCTGGCGGACAGCGGCAACCCGTTTGCGCGGCAATACCTTCGGCTGCTGGGACCCGCCGGGCAGGCATTCCTGGCAACGGTTGAGCGGGTCATGCAGAAGCCTTCGAACCAGGATGTCATGGTCGAGTTGATGCAGGCGCTGGCCGGTTACAGTAGCATGCTGCCTCTGTCACATGCCGGATTGTCCACTATCGAGGCGCTGGGCCCGGCGGCCGATGCGCTGATGTATGGCGAACAGGCGCAGGACGAAGCTGCCAGGCAGGCGCTGGTGGCATTGCTGCAGACATTGCCGCAGGAGCGGCAGCGAATCCGCGCTATGCTGGTGCTGGCCATGCTGGACGAACCGGTGCTCAATCCGGTTTTTTCCCGGACAGATGCCATCGGCACCGTCATGCGCAAGAAGTTGAAGCCGGTGACCGGTCCCGTCCTGGAACAAATCGACCTGTTGCGCCAGGACTGACTAATGAGGGATGAACATGAAGAACAAGGTCAGGATGTATTGCACTGCCTTCTGCCCGTACTGCATACGCGCCGAGATGCTGCTGAAAGCGAAAGGCGTGGATCACATAGACAAGATCATGGTCGACAAGATACCGAATGGTTTCGAAGACATGATTGAGCTGACCAAGAGAAGAACCGTGCCGCAGATCTTTATCGGGGAACAGCACATTGGCGGTTATGACGATCTCGCGGCACTGGACAAGCGCGGTGGCCTGGACCCGCTGCTCGCCGATACCTGATACGGAAGCGGCATGGACTACCTACCGATATTCCTGAAGGTGCAGGACCGGCCGTGTCTCGTGGTCGGCGGGGGCAAGGTGGCCGCGCGCAAGGTGGCCCTGCTGCTGCGTGCCGGCGCACGTGTGACCATCATTTCACCGCAAATCTGCGACGATCTCCTGCAGAAGGCGGAGCAGGGCGATGTGCTGCATGAACTGCGCGCATTCCGCGACACGGATATGGATGACAAGATCCTGGTTATTGCGGCGACCGATGACGAGGGCGTCAACCGCCATGTGTCCCGCCTGGCCGGTGAGCGCCACATTCCGGCCAATGTCGCCGACAATCCGCAGCTGTGCAATTTCATCATGCCATCGGTCATTGACCGCTCACCGGTGCAGGTTGCCGTTTCCACCGGCGGGTCGTCGCCGGTGCTGGCGCGCCTGTTGCGGGCCAGGCTGGAGAGCTTCATACCGGCGGCCTATGGCCGGCTGGCGCGGCTGGTCGATGAGTACCGGCAGGACGTCAAGCGGCGCTTCGCGGAACCTGCCAAGCGGCGCTATTTCTGGGAAAGTATCCTGCAGGGGCGCGTGTCGGAGTTGCTGTTTGCCGGCCAGGAAGACCAGGCGCGGCGTGCGCTCGAGGAGGCCATCCATGATACCGACGAGGCCTTCGCGGCCGGTGGCGAGGTCTACCTGGTCGGTGCCGGGCCCGGCGATCCCGACCTGATCACGTTCCGTGCGCTGCGCCTGATGCAGCAGGCGGACGTGGTCGTCTACGACCGGCTCGTGTCGGAACCGATCATGGACATGGTCAGGCGCGATGCCGAGCTGATCTATGCCGGCAAGCAGCGTGACCAGCATACCCTGTCGCAGGAAAGCATCAACGAGTTGCTGGTGCGCCTGGCACGGGAGGGCAAGCGGGTGCTGCGTCTGAAGGGCGGCGATCCGTTTATTTTCGGTCGCGGCGGCGAGGAAATCGAAACCCTGGCAGAGCAAGGTATACCCTTCCAGGTCGTCCCCGGTATCACCGCCGCGGCAGGCTGCGCGTCGTATGCGGGCATCCCGCTGACGCACCGGGACTATGCACAGGCCTGTATTTTCGTGACCGGCCATCTCAAGGACGGCACCGTTGAGCTGGACTGGGAAAGCCTGGCAAGGCCCGCGCAGACCATCGTGTTTTACATGGGGATGCACAGTATTCCTGTCATTAGCCGGGAACTCATCGCACACGGACTGCCTGCCTCGACACCGGTCGCGCTGGTGCAGAAGGGGACGACCCGTGAACAGCGCGTCTATATCGAAACGCTGGCGTCGTTACCGGACGTCGCCACGCGCAAGTCGCTCAAGCCGCCGACGATTATCATCGTCGGCGAGGTCGTCAGCCTGCATGAGAAGCTCGACTGGTTTCATGGCAACCAGCTGAATTGAATGCTGTTCCAGTGATGGCGCCGGCTGACAGGCCAGCCGTCAATCGATGACCTTGCTGTCAGAAATGTCCGATTGTGTTCCCGCAAACGCGGTGCTAGCCTCGCCTGGCACATGCGTGGTTTGCCGGGGCAGATCACTACAAAAATGAAATCAAGGAGGAGCTATGATCAATGTAATGTTGGTCGATGACCACGGGCTGGTTCGCACGGGTATCAAACGCCTGCTCAACGACGTCACCGGGATCGAGGTCGTTGCGGAAGCCGAAAACGGCGAGCAGGCCATCAGGCAGGTGCGCAAGGAGAGGCCGGATGTCATCCTGATGGATATCAGCATGCCGGGCATCGGCGGGCTGGAGGCGACCCGCAAGATCAGCCAGGCACTGCCCGGCGTGAAAATCATTGCCGTGACCATTCATGATGACGACCCGTTTCCTGCCCGGCTGCTCGAGGCCGGGGCTTCCGGATACCTCACCAAGGGTTGCGATGTGCGCGAGATCATCAGCGCGATCCGCTCGGTCCATCTGGGCAAGCAGTACATAACCCCGGAGATCGCCCACAAGCTCGCATTATCCTTTGTCAATGAACGTGAGAAGTCGCCGCTTGAGCGACTGACGCCGCGTGAGACGCAGGTCATGCTCATGGTGGTGCGGGGCGAGACCAACAAGGCTATTTCCGAGCAGCTCTGTCTCAGCCCCAAAACCACCAGTACCTACCGGTACCGGCTGTTCGACAAGCTGGGCGTGGAAAATGACGTGGAGTTGACGCGCTTTGCCATACGCCACGGGTTGATCAGGGAAAATGTGTCCCACTAGCAGGGGACCCTGAGCGGGCGGTTGCGGTGGCCTGGCGGCCGGACAGGGCGGTTTTGTCTACCGTAACCGGCCGTTTGTCTGTTAAATTGTTAACTTCGTCATAGTATCGTACGAACAGTCTGGCATGATCAGGCGTGTCGTGGTTTCCTAGTGGATAACAGACCCGGCTGACTAGCGGGGAAAACCAGGAGAATGGGATGTCGACGGCAAGAAGCCGGGTGCCGGAGTTTCCGGACGGACTTGAGTGGTTCAATGTCAACGCGCCTGTCAAGCTGGCTGGCCAGCGTGGCCGGCTGGTTCTCGTTTGTTTCTGTACTTTCAGTTCCGTTCAATGCCGGCATGTGCTGTCAGACATGAACTACCTGGCCAGTAAATACCGCAAGGACCTCACTGTGATCGGCGTTCATTCGACCCGCCTTCCTGCGGAAATGCGGCGGACGCATGTCATGAAGATGCTGAACAAGCATCATGTCAGGTATCCCCTGATACACGATCCCGACCTGAAGCTGACGAAACGCTTCGCTGTCCAGGACTGGCCCAGCCAGGTGCTGGTTGATCGCGACGGCTACATCATCGGCGCACTGACCGGGGATGGTAAACGCGCTCGCCTTGAAGAGGTCATTGAGTATCAGCTGAAACGGCAATCAGAGCACCAGGCTGCAGACAGCGAGGAATATAACGTCAGTCGCGAGCCCGAGCCGCAGACACTGTTGTCCTTTCCGGGCAGGATACTGGTATCCGGCGACCGCATCTATATAGCCGACAGCGCGCATAACCAGATACTCGTGACCTCGCGACAGGGTAATATCCTGCGTCGCTATGGCAGCACCAGTCCGGGCTTTATCGACGGTGAAAGCATGTCAGCGGCCTTCAATAACCCGCAGGGCATGGCATTGCGTGACCAGTTTCTCTATGTTGCGGATGAAGGTAACCATGCCATACGCCGTATCAATGTCCGTTCCGACGAGGTGACGACCATTGCGGGAACCGGCAAGCCGGGTACCGCCTTCGGCGCCAGCGCGACCCGGCCCGAGGAGATGCGGCTCAATTCTCCGGCGGACGTTGCCCTGGAAAACGGCACGCTGTACATCGCCATGGCCGGCATGCACCAGATCTGGGGACTTTCACTCATCACCAACACCATCAAGGTGTTCTCCGGTTGCGGGCGCGCAGGGCTGCAGGATGGTCCACCCAACAAGGCCGAATTCGCACAGCCAACCGGAATCACGGTCTATGGCCGGCATCTCTACACCGTGGATGCCATTTCCTCCGCGATCCGCTGTATCGATCTGGAGTACGGGTCGGTCACCACACTGGCCGGGACCGGCCTGTATGAATGCGGTGACCAGGACGGCGCAGAAGCCGATGCCAGGCTGCAGTTTCCCACTGCGATCGAGGCGGACATGGAGCACAGGATGCTGTGGGTCTCTGACACATACAATAATAAAATCAAACGGGTAGGGGTTAAGACCCGCCATGTATCCACTGTTATCATGGACCGGAAGCTGGATGAGCCATGCGGGTTGGCATTTCACGGTGGTACCTTGTACATTGCCAATACCAATGCACACGAGATCCTCTGTCTCAGCCCGGATAGTGGACGCGTCGAACCACTGAATGTCGCTGAAGACCACACCCACGTTTGAACCCGATTGCAGGCAATGTCCCAGGCTCGCCGACTTTCTAGACCAGGTCGCTGACAGCCATCCCGATTACCATGCAAGGCCGGTCCCGGCGTTCGGCGATCCGCAAGCCCGGCTGCTGATTGTTGGCCTGGCGCCCGGCATGCATGGTGCCAATGCCACCGGTCGGCCGTTTACCGGCGATTATGCCGGAATCCTGCTCTACCGGACCCTGTATGACTTCGGTTATGCCAGCCGGCCGGAATCCGTTGCGCGCGATGACGGGCTGGTCCTGAACGGCGTACGCATAACCAATGCCGTCAAATGCCTGCCCCCGCAAAACAAGCCGCAACTGGACGAGGTCAGGAACTGCAATAGCTACCTGCGTGCGGAAATCATGGACCTGCCCGATGCCGCGGTGGTGCTCGCACTCGGCAAGCTGGCACACGATGCGGTATTGCGTGCATTGGGGCAGAAGCTGAGTGCATTTCCATTCGGACATGCCCGGGTGCACAGCCCGGATGAATCACTGACCCTGGTGGATTCCTACCATTGCAGTCGCTACAACACCCAGACGCGTCGACTGACGCCGGAGATGTTTGCGCGTGTGTTTCAGATTGCGGGCGCCATGCTCGATCCTACGGGCAGTCATTAAGCAGGGTCCCGGATACCGGTCCGATGGCTGAGCGCAGCGAGCCTTTCAATGTCAGGGAGTTTCTCAAGACACTGACGGGCATGCCGGGTGTCTACCGGATGCTGGACGCGGACGGCACGGTGCTCTATGTCGGCAAGGCCGGCAACCTGAAGAAGCGGGTATCGAGCTACTTCAGAAAATCGGGCCTCAGTCCGAAGACACAGGCCCTGGTCGAGCAGATCGCCGCTATCGATATAACCGTTACGCACACGGAAGGCGAGGCCCTGCTGCTGGAGAGCAACCTGATCAAGCGTTTCAGGCCACGCTATAATGTTCTGCTGCGCGATGACAAGAGCTATCCCTATATTTACCTGTCTACCGGACAGGATTATCCGCGCGTGGCCCTGCATCGCGGCGCGCGCAGGCGCAAGGGCCGCTATTTCGGGCCATACCCGAATGCGGGCTCTGTGCGCGAAAGTTTGCATCTGCTGCAGAAACTCTTCCGGGTGCGGCAGTGCGAGGACAGCTTCTTCAGCAATCGCAGCCGACCTTGCCTGCAGTATCAGATCAAGCGCTGTACCGCACCCTGTGTGGAAAACATCTCGAGGCAAGACTATGCCGAAGATGTTCAGCATACGGCGATGTTCCTCGAGGGCAGGAGCAGTCAGGTTATTGACGAACTGGTCCAGCTGATGGAGTGCGCCTCGACGGAACGTGAATACGAGCAGGCCGCAGTCTATCGCGACCGTATTACCAGTCTTCGTCACGTACAGGAAAGGCAGTATGTCAGCACGGAGCGCGGGGATCTGGATATCCTGGCCTGCAAGACGGGCAGCGGCAGCGCCTGTGTGCAGGTGTTTTTCGTGCGCGGCGGCAGGAACCTGGGGAATGCGGCCTTCTTTCCGAAGGTGCCTATCGAATGCTCCGAGGCCGAGGTGCTGTCGGCATTTATACCCCAGTACTACCTCGGCAAGGAGGTACCGCCGGAACTGCTGCTCAGTCACCGGCCGGCCGACGCAACGGTTATCGGGGAAGCGCTCGGTGCGCATGCCGGGCACGATGTGGCCATTCGCACCCGGGTGCGCGGCGATCGTCTGCGCTGGGTACGCATGGCGCTGAATAACGCGGGTCATGCACTGGATGCCCGTATCAATTCGCGTACCGGGTTTGCCGGTCGCCTGCGTGAGCTGGCGTCTGTGCTGGCGCTTGACGAGTTGCCCGGGCGAATCGAATGCTTCGATATCAGTCACACCTCAGGCGAGGCCACGGTCGCGTCCTGCATTGTATTCGGGCAGGAAGGGCCATTAAAATCCGACTATCGTCGTTTCAATATCCGCGATGTACCCGCGGGCGATGATTATGCGGCCATGGAACAGGCGGTAACGCGACGTTATACACGCCTGATCAGGGGCGAAGGCCGGCTTCCCGATCTGTTGCTGATTGACGGTGGCAAGGGGCAGGTCGCTGCTGCCAGCCGCGTCCTTGACGAGTTGCAGGTGCCGGAAGTGCAGGTGGTGGGTGTCGCCAAGGGGGAGGGCAGGAAGCCGGGGCTGGAAAAGCTGTACCTTGCCGGCAGCGGCAAAACACTCGACCTGCCTGCGGATTCGCCGGCACAGCACCTCGTGCAGCAGGTCAGGGACGAGGCACACCGTTTCGCCATCTCGGGACACCGGCAGCAGCGAGCGCGCAACAGGTCGACTTCTCCCCTGGAGCGGATTCCGGGTATTGGTGCAAAACGCAGGCAGCAGCTGTTGCGCCAGTTCGGCGGTTTGCGGGAAGTGGCCCGGGCGGGTGTCGAGGACCTCTCCCGGGTCAAGGGTATCAACCGGAAGCTTGCGCAGCTAATCTACGATGCATTTCACGGCAACTGAACAACAAGGAGTGAATAAATGAAGTGGAC
>CAMYKJ010000025.1 GCA_947258945.1 uncultured Ectothiorhodospiraceae bacterium | reverse complement strand
GCGATCATCTGGAACAGCAGGGACTCCATGACGGCCAGTGGCGGCAGTGCGCGGATGAAGCCGCCGGGCTGGCGGTTGCGCAGGTGCCGGTCCTGGATGGACAGCAGGATCGCCTGCAGCACGGCGAGTGCCAGGATGCTGTAGGCGAGCAGCGAACAGAGGATATGCAATTCCAGTTGCCAGGATGCATCCGTGAGCAGGTGTCCGCCGGGCCAGGCCAGCGTCAGTCCGATGGTCGCGGCGGCCACCGGGAACAGGGCAATGCCGAGGTTGCCAACCGGCTGGAACAGGGCAGAGACCGCCAGCAATACCGCGCTTGTCAGGGCGACCAGCGAGGCGGCATAGACAAACCCGAGGTTCAGGCCGTGTGGCGTAATCACCTCCGGATAGAGGACAAACGCATGTACCAGGATGGCCGTCAGCGCGATCAGGATCGGCTGGTCGAGGCGCTGCGTGCTGCCGCCGCCGCGTGACAGGCGCATTACCAGCAGGCCGCTGGCCAGCAGGTAGAGCGCGATCGACAGCAATCCCGGCAACACTGAAATCATGGGTGAATCATCGCATAACTGCCGTACCCAGAGAAGTGTCCGGACGGGAATGCAGTTATACTCTGCACACCCAATCCAGTCAGCCAGCCGGGACCCGCGCAAACATGTTCGACAACCTGAGTGAACGCCTGTCAAAAACCATTCGCAACCTGCGTGGCCAGGGGCGACTGACCGAGGACAACATCAGGGACGCCCTGCGCGATGTGCGCATGGCGCTGCTTGAAGCGGATGTCGCCCTGCCGGTCGTCAAGGATTTCATCGAGCGGGTGCGCGAGCGGGCCATGGGGCAGGAGGTCACGAAGAGCCTGACGCCCGGCCAGACCCTGGTGAAGATCGTCAATGACGAGCTGGTTCACATCATGGGTGATGCCAACGACGCACTCGACCTGAGCGTACAGCCGCCGGCGGTAATCCTGATGGCAGGGCTGCAGGGATCGGGCAAGACCACCAGCAGTGCAAAGCTTGCGCGCCTGCTGGCCGAGCGCGAAAAGAAATCGGTACTGCTGACGAGTTGCGATATCTACCGGCCGGCGGCCATCGATCAGCTGCAGACGCTGGCAGGGGAGGTCGACGCGGCGTTTTTCCCGAGCAATACCCGGCAGGATCCGGTCGAGATCGCCGGCAACGCCATCACGCATGCCCGGCAGAAGCATATCGACGTGGTCATTGTCGACACGGCCGGACGCCTGCACATCGACGACGATATGATGGACGAGATCCGACGGCTGCATGCCGCCGTCAACCCGGTCGAGACCCTGTTCGTGGTCGACAGCATGACCGGACAGGATGCAGCCAACACGGCGCGCACGTTCAATGAAGCATTGCCGCTTACCGGCGTCATCCTTACCAAGGCCGATGGTGATGCGCGCGGCGGTGCGGCGCTGTCGATACGCGCTATCACCGGCAAGCCGATCAAGTTCATCGGCGTCGGTGAGAAGACTGCGGCACTGGAGCCGTTTTACCCGGACCGCATCGCATCCCGCATTCTTGGCATGGGCGACGTGCTCAGCCTGGTGGAGGAGGCCGAGCAGAAGGTCGACCGCGAGGCGGCCGCGAAGCTGGCGAAGAAGATCTCGAAGGGCAAGGGCTTCGACATGAATGACTTCCGGGACCAGCTGGACCAGATGCTGAACATGGGCGGGCTGGCCGGACTGGTCGACAAGTTACCCGGTGCGGCACAGTTGCCGAAAGGTGGCATGCCGGATGACCGGCAGGTGCATCTCATGAAAGCCATCATCAATTCCATGACGCCCGGGGAGCGCGCCTATCCAGCCATCATCAAGGGATCACGCCGCCGCCGCATCGCGGCCGGTTCCGGCACGCAGGTCCAGGACGTCAATCGCCTGCTCAAACAACACCTGCAGATGCAGAAAATGATGAAGAAGATGTCCAAAGGCGGGATGGCGAAAATGCTGCGCGGTATGAAAGGCGGGGGTCCTGCGGGACTGCCGTTCTAGATTCAAAAGGGGACAGACCACGTTTTTTATTTAAACCTCCCTTCTTGCGGGAGAAAAACGTGGTCTGTCCCCTGTAAAAACAAACGGTGGCCTAAGCCACCGTGGAAGTCTGCGCAAATGCGATATCTATGTGCTGATTATTGTTGTAGCACTTATTGTGGTGTTGGCAGTCAATATCGCCGCGCATGCAAGTTATTGTTGATTATGCTGCGAGCTATTGTTCTTGGACTGGGTTTTCCCCTCCCCCGGATATTCTGCTTATTCTGTGCTCGGGGTAATAGCAGCAATTGCTGTGCCAAGTCCGGAAATCTCATGGATCAGAATGACTTGCCGCCAGGCGGGTGAATGGCCACTGTCCAAGTGGTGGCCACCCAGTAAGGTATCCCGACACCGCAGGACACAATTCGGGTGCAATACACATGCATTAATTTGTATATAATACAATAATATAGAGAATTATCCCTGTAGCTTCTCCGGAGTTCACAAAACTGTAACGAAATTCGACACCCGCACCCGCGTGCCGGCCGGGGTCCGTGTGCCGCGTGAATATGGCTTTAATCGCCTGCAAGACTTCACATTTTTGGGGATTCGCGTAAAATTGCCCGGCTTTCAACAGGCGCTGCTCGCCACGGGTGCGGGCGCGTCCATATCGAACTCAATTGAGGATACTGGTTTTATGGTGACGATCAGAATGTCACGTGGCGGTGCGAAGAAGCGGCCGTTCTATCACATAGTGGTGTCTGACAGCCGCAACTCGCGGGACGGGCGCTGCATCGAGCGGATCGGATTTTTCAATCCGATTGCAAAGGGCGGAGAAGAACGTCTGCGCATCGACAGCGCGCGCGCCGAGCACTGGACCGCACAGGGTGCGCAGGTGTCTGACCGGGTCTCGCGGCTTCTGAAGGAGCAGCAGGCGCAATAATCCCTGCCTGCATGCAGGTCGTAGTGCAGTTGCCGGAAAACAGCACACAGGCAGATGATCTGCTGGTCATGGGGCGGATTGCCGCGCCCTACGGTGTGCAGGGCTGGTTACGCATCACGGCATTTACCGAGACACCGGAAAACCTGCTGGACTACACGCCCTGGTACCTTGGCCAGCAGGGCGAGTGGCGCGAGGCCCGCTTGCTGGAAGGCAAGCCCCATGGCAAGGGGCTGGTGGTCCGTCTGGAAGGCTGTGCGGACCGCGATATGGCAGCGGCATTGTGCGGAACGGATATTGCTGTCTGTCGCAAGCAGTTGCCGGAGACGCAGGAAAACGAATATTACTGGAGCGACCTGATCGGTTTGCAGGTTGTCACCACTGACGGCACGGCCCTGGGCCGGGTCGATCATTTGCTGGAAACCGGTGCGAATGACGTGCTGGTGATTCACGGAGACCGGGAGCGGCTGGTGCCGTTTGTGCAGGGTGATGTCATACGCTCGATCGATCTCGGCACGGGCGAGATCCGCGTTGACTGGGACCCGGATTTCTAGACGGGCGGTGCCGTGCGTATAGACGTCGTGACACTGTTTCCCGACATGATCCGGGAACACAGCGGCTACGGGATCCAGGGGCGCGCCATTGACAGCGGCCTGCTCGAACTGCTGACGTGGAATCCGCGGGATTTCACCACTGACCGTCACGGCAGTGTCGATGACCGGCCGTACGGCGGCGGTCCCGGGATGGTCATGCAGGTACAGCCCTTGCGGGATACCTTGCGGGCGATACGGCAGTCGGCAGCCGGCGGGCGCGTAATTTACCTGTCGCCGCAGGGGTCGCGGTTCACGCAGGAAAAGGCGCGTGAGCTGGCAGGCAGCGATCGCCTGGTCCTCGTATGCGGCCGCTATGAAGGTGTGGATGAACGCTTCATCGACACGGAAGTGGATGAAGAGCTGTCGGTCGGCGACTACGTTCTCAGTGGCGGCGAGTTGCCGGCCCTGCTGGTGATGGATGCGGTCACCCGGTTGTTGCCCGGCGCGCTGGGCGATGCGGACTCGGCGCAGGAAGATTCGTTTATGGATGGCCTGCTCGATTATCCGCATTACACGCGACCTGAAGTCATCGACGGCTTGCGGGTGCCGGAAGAATTACTGGGTGGCAACCACGAGGTCATCCGTCGCTGGCGCGCGAGGCAGGCACTGGGCAGGACCTGGCTGCGGCGGCCGGACCTGCTGGAGGCAATGCAGCTGGACGAGGAGCAGCAGGCGCTGCTCGAGGAATTTATCAGGGACAACGACCAGGCAATTGAGTGATCAATAGCCGGCAAACAGAGGATGCAGACATGAGCAACATTATCGAACAGCTCGAGCAGGAGCAGATGCGCAAGGACATTCCGGAATTCAGTCCGGGTGATACGGTCACCGTGCAGGTCAAGGTGAAGGAGGGCAATCGCGAGCGCCTGCAGGCTTTCGAGGGTGTGGTGATTGCCAAGCGCAACCGCGGCCTGAACTCTGCGTTTACCGTACGCAAGATTTCACACGGCGAGGGCGTGGAGCGCGTGTTCCAGACGCACAGCACCTCGATCGGCTCCATCAAGGTCAAGCGCCGCGGCGACGTGCGCCGCGCCAAGCTTTACTACCTGCGTGAGCTGTCCGGTAAATCCGCACGCATCAAGGAAAAGCTCTAGACCGGTACCGTCTGCCGATTGTCTACGCTAACGGGTACCTGTCGGGTACCCGTTATGCGTTTCGGGGGAGAACAATATGCATCGGTCAGCAAACAGCTATTCGCTGGTACTGGACTCGCCAGTGGGGCGGCTGGGCATCCGGCTCGGGCATGAGGCCGTCAGCCGGCTTGATTACCTGCCCCGGTCAGTGCCCCTGAAGGCGGCCGGCACCCGCTTCGAGCAGCGCATCGTCCGGGCAATCGAAAACTACTTCGAACATCCGGCAGTGCCGTTCGCACTGCCGCTTGAGCTGGCCGGCACGCCGTTCCAGCAGCGCGTCTGGTCGGCCCTGCAGGCGATTCCCCCCGGCGAAACCCGCACTTATGCCGGGCTGGCTCACCAGCTCGACAGCGGTGCACGTGCCGTTGGCAATGCCTGTCGCCGCAATCCCGTGTCCATCGTGGTGCCCTGTCACCGCGTCGTTGCGGCGAACGGCATGGGCGGTTACTCCGGGCGGACCGGCGAGCGTGCTATCTGGCGCAAACACTGGCTGCTGTCCCATGAGGGGGCGAGCTGCCGGGGCTTGAAATCGCACCCGCCCACCCCCACAGTTAGCACACAACCTGTAACCCGGAGGACAACCCGCGCATGACCGTCGATACCCAGAAGGAAACGCTCGAGTTCCAGACCGAGGTGAAGCAACTGCTGCACCTCATGATCCACTCCCTTTATTCCAATAAGGAAATCTTTCTGCGCGAACTGATTTCCAACGGCTCGGATGCCTGTGACAAGCTGCGTTTCGAGGCGCTGGGCAATGATGCCCTGTACGAGGACGACAGCAGTCTGCGCATCCGTGTCGACCATGACAGGGATGCGCGCACCGTGACGATCACGGACACCGGCATCGGTATGACGCGCGACGAGGTGGTCGACAACATCGGTACCATTGCCAAGTCGGGTACCCGTCAGTTTTTCGAGAGCCTGACCGGTGACCAGGCGAAGGATACGCAGCTGATTGGCCAGTTCGGTGTGGGTTTCTATTCCGCCTTTATCGTCGCCGACAGGGTGACCCTGGCCACGCGCCGTGCGGGCCTGCCGGCCGGGCAGGGCGTGCGCTGGGAGTCCGGCGGCGACGGCAGTTTTACCCTCGAGACCATCGACCGCAAAACCCGCGGTACCGAGGTCGTGCTGCACCTGCGCGAGGGCGAGGATGAATTCCTCGACGGCTTCCGTTTGCGCAGCATCATCCACAAGTATTCCGACCACATTCCGCTGCCGATCGAGATGCTGCGCGAGGCAGACGCCGAAGAGGGCGAGGCGGCGCCGGAATACGAGGCAGTCAACAAGGCCTCCGCCCTGTGGACACGACCGCGCAACGAGATCAGCGAAGAGGAATACACCGGGTTCTACAAGCACGTGGCACATGACTTCGAGGACCCGATGAAATGGGTCCACAGTCATGTGGAGGGTGCGCAATCCTACAAGTCCCTGTTCTACATTCCGGGTCGGGCACCGTTCGACCTGTATGACCGCGACAGTCGTCACGGCATCAAGCTGTATGTCAATCGCGTCTTCATTATGGACGATGCCGAACAGCTGATGCCGTACTATCTGCGTTTCGTGCGCGGCCTGGTCGACTCCGACGACCTGCCGCTGAACGTATCGCGCGAGATCCTGCAGCATAACAAGCTGATCGACACCATCCGGGCCGGCTCCATCAAGAAAGTTCTCGGCATGCTGGAAACCATGGCCAGGGACGAGCCGGAACAGTACGCGATCTTCTGGAAACTGTTTGGCAATGTCATGAAGGAAGGCCCGGGCGAGGACCCCGCCAACCGCGAGCGTATTGCCAGACTGCTGCGCTTTTCGAGCACGGAGACCGACACCGAGGCGCAAAGCATATCGCTGGACGACTACACCGGTCGAATGAAAGAGGGCCAGGAGAAGATCTACTTTGTCACGGCCGACAGCTTTGCCGCGGCGAAGAGCAGTCCGCACCTGCAGATCTTCCGGCGCAAGGGTATCGAGGTGCTGTTACTGTCGGATCGTGTCGACGAGTGGCTGGTTTCCCACCTGCACGAATACGACGGCAGGCAGCTGGCATCGATTGCCAAGGGTGAGCTGGATCTTGACCAGCTGGCGGACGAGGAGGAAAGGGAAGCCGCGAAAAAGGTCGAGGGTGAATTTGCCGATACAGTGAAGCGGATGCAGGATGCACTGGGTGAGCGCGTGACAGAGGTCCGCATCAGCCAGCGGCTGACGGATTCGCCTTCCTGCCTGGTGATGGGTGAACACGACATGCCCTTGCATATGCAGCAGATGCTGAAACAGGCCGGCCACGAGGTGCCGGTTATCAAGCCGGTACTGGAAATCAACCCGGCGCATTCGCTGGTCAGCCGCCTGCAGCAGGAGACCGACGACGGCCGGTTTGCCCACTGGGCGCATATCCTGCTCGACCAGGCCATGCTCAGCGAGGGCGGGCAGCTGGAGGACCCGGCCGGTTTCGTCAACCGGCTGAACGAATTGCTCCAGGAAGTGACTTAACCGGTGTAATACCCCAAAGCCTGAATTACTTGCCACGGTCTTCTCCGACTACATCTGCCCGTTCTGCTATATCGGCGATCTCCGCCTGGAGCGGCTGCGCGAACACTTCGCACTGCAGATCAACTGGTGCATGCTCGAGATTCATCCGGAAACGCCCGCGACGGGCACGCCGGTCAGCGAGCTGGGCTATTCGCCACAGCGCTGGCAAACCATGATGGACAATCTCGACCGGCTCGCCGGGGAAGAGGGCGCCACCCTGCGTACCCATGATTTCACCACCCGTTCGCACCAGGCACTGCTGCTGGCCGAGGCGGCCAAGGAGGCCGGTGCCGACCTGTTTTACGCGCTTCATCGCCGGCTGTTCACGGCATTTTTCGAGGACGGGCTGAATATCGGCGATGAAACCGTACTGGCCGGACTGGCCGCCGCCTGCGGCGTGCCGGGTGATATCGTCAAACGCGCCTGGTCGGATGAAAAGTATGAGCAGAGGCTGGAGCTGAATCTGGCAATGGCCGGAAAATACGAGGTGCGCGCCACACCGACGGTCTTTTTCAGCGAGACCACGCGCCTGGACGGCGCCTTGCC
>CAMYKJ010000024.1 GCA_947258945.1 uncultured Ectothiorhodospiraceae bacterium | reverse complement strand
TGAACGACCTGCGCCGACAGCGCCATGCGCTGGAGCAGCT
Organism: uncultured Ectothiorhodospiraceae bacterium; assembly: GCA_947258945.1. Classification (GTDB taxonomy): domain Bacteria; phylum Pseudomonadota; class Gammaproteobacteria; order UBA9214; family UBA9214; genus UBA9214. The sequence continues at coordinate 9,465 of CAMYKJ010000024.1, read as the reverse complement.
GCGTCTGGAAGTGACCAGGCAACAGGCCGCAGTCACCCCGGCCACCCCGGAGCTTGCCGAAACCCGGCAACGACTGGGGAATCTCATTCAGCAGCAATTCAAGGCATGGGAACTCACCGACAGCGAGAAGGCCGTTGGTCTGTTGCTGCTCAAGGGACTGAGCTTCCGGGAGATCGCGGCCGTTCGCGAAACACGCGAAAAGACCGTACGCACCCAGGCCTCAGCCATCTACCGCAAGGCAGGTGTCAGTGGACGGCATGCCTTCTCGGCCTGGTTTATCGAGGATTTTCTTTGAATGGTCCCACGTGGGAAAAATTATCAACTGTAGGCGCGCACCGCGTGCGCGATTCATTCGCGGACAACGCCCGCTGCTACACAACTGGAAACATCTGCAGGAGCGCCTTGCAGGCGCGAGAGACTGGCATTGATTTCTTCGCGCACGCGGTGCGCTCCTACAGCACCGTTTATCGATTTAGGCGAGACTGACAGACACAAAAAAGCCGGGCAATGCCCGGCTCATTTGTTTTTATTATCCTTGCAGTTACTCGACAGCCGTCTCATCGGCAGCACCCGGCTCCGGACGATCGACCAGCTCGACGTAGGCCATCGGCGCCTGGTCACCAGTGCGGTACCCCGTCTTGAGGATACGCAGGTAACCACCGGGACGATCCCTGTAGCGCGGACCCAGCTCGTTGAACAGCTTGCTGACCGTGTCGCGGTCGCGCAGGCGGCTGAAGGCAATACGCCGCTTGTGCACGGAGTCGTTTCTCGCCATGGTGATCAGCGGCTCGGCCACACGGCGCAGCTCCTTGGCCTTCGGCAGGGTTGTCTTGATGACCTCGTGGTTCAGCAGGGACACTGCCATGTTACGAAACATGGCCTTGCGGTGTGTACTGTTGCGGTTTAACTGCCGCCCTGACTTGCGATGACGCATGGTACTGTTCCTGTAATGTAATCAGCCGCTGGCGGCCTCGGTATCACGCACACCCAGGCTGGCCGGCGGCCAGTTTTCCAGTCGCATGCCCAGCGACAGGCCCTTGGTGGCAAGGACGTCCTTGATTTCGGTCAGTGATTTCTTGCCAAGGTTCGGCGTCTTGAGCAATTCAACCTCGGTGCGCTGGATGAGATCGCCAATGAAGTAAATGCTCTCCGCCTTGAGGCAGTTTGCCGAACGCACGGTCAGTTCGAGGTCGTCCACCGGGCGCAGCAGGATCGGATCGATGTCGGCCTCGGGCGCGGTGGTGGTCTCCTCGGCACTGGCCTGCAGATCAACAAAGGCGGACAGCTGGTCCTGCAGGATGGTCGCCGCGTGGCGGATCGCCTCTTCCGGATCGACCGTGCCATTGGTTTCGATGTCGATGATCAGCTTGTCCAGGTCGGTGCGCTGCTCGACACGGGCGCGGTCGACGTTGTAGGAGATGCGGCTGACCGGGCTGAAAGAGGCGTCCAGCTGCAGGCTGCCGATGGTACGTCCCTCGCTCTCCTCGGTGTCGCGTCGGGTGGCCGGCTGGTAACCGCGCCCCTTGGCAACCTTGAGCGTCATGGACAGTTCGCCGGCCTTGGTCAGGTTGGCGATGACGAAGTCCGGGTTGACGACCTCGATGTCGTGATCGATCGTGATGTCGCCGGCCGTGACCGGTCCCGGCCCCTTCTTGTTCAGGGTCAGGGTGGCCTCGTCGCGGTTGTGCATGCGCAGCGCAACCTTCTTGAGGTTGAGCAGGATATCGATGACGTCTTCCTGTACACCCTCGATGGTAGAGTACTCATGCAGCACGCCGTCGATCTCGGCATTGATGATGGCCGAGCCCGGCATCGACGACAGCAGGATACGGCGCAACGCATTACCCAGCGTGTGGCCGAAACCGCGCTCCAGCGGCTCCAGGGTCACCTTGGCGTGGCTGTCGTTGATGGCCTGCACATCGACGATGCGCGGCTTAAGGAATTCGTTGACGTTTCCGAGCATGAAGCAATCCTCAGTTATTACTTGGAATACAATTCGACGATCAGGTGTTCGTTGATGTCGGCCGGCAGTTCACCGCGTTCCGGGCGCGCCTTGTACACGCCTTGCATTTTCTTGGTATCCACATCGAGCCAGTCGGAAATGCCGCGCTGTTGCGCGAGATCCATGGCAGACTGGACACGAATCTGCGCACGGGTCTTCTCGTTGATACTGATCACGTCGTTCGGCTGCACCTGGTAGGAAGGGATGTTGACCCGGGAACCATTCACGCTGATGCCGTTGTGGCGGACCAGCTGGCGCGACTCGCTGCGCGATGCCGAGAAACCCATGCGATAGACGACATTGTCGAGACGGCCTTCCAGCAGCTGCAGCAGGTTGTCGCCGGTGGAACCCTTGGTGGAGGCGGCCTTCTTGTAGTAATTGCGGAACTGCTTCTCCAGCACGCCGTAGATGCGACGCACTTTCTGCTTTTCGCGCAGCTGGTTGGCGTAATCCGACAGGCGGGTCCGGCGCTGGCCGTGCTGACCCGGCGGAAACGGACGGCTCTCGACGGCGCACTTCGAGGTGAAGCATTTCTCGCCCTTGAGAAACAGCTTGCCGCCCTCACGACGGCACTGACGACACTTGGATCCGGTGTACTTTGCCATTTCAGTTCCTTCCCTAAACGCGACGACGCTTCGGCGGACGACAACCGTTATGCGGAATCGGCGTCACGTCGGTGATATTGGTAATCTGGAAGCCGCAATTGTTGAGCGCACGCACTGCGGACTCACGACCCGGACCCGGCCCCTTGACCTCGACCTCGAGATTCTTCATGCCGTACTCCTTGACCTTCTCGCCTGCGCGCTCGGCAGCCACCTGCGCGGCGAACGGCGTGCTCTTGCGCGAGCCGCGGAAACCCGAACCGCCCGCGGTCGCCCAGGCCAGCGAGTTGCCCTGCCGGTCAGTGATCATGATGATGGTGTTGTTGAACGATGCATGAATGTGAGCAATGCCGTCGGAGACATTCTTCTTCACTTTCTTGCGTACTGGTGCCTTTGCCATATCGGTTTTCCGTTTACGGTGTTCTGTTGTGTTACCTGCGAATCGGACGGCGCGGACCCTTGCGGGTACGTGCATTGGTACGCGTCCGCTGGCCGCGCAGCGGCAGGCCGCGGCGATGACGGATGCCCCGGTAACAACCCAGGTCCATCAGGCGCTTGATGTTCATGGAGATCGTGCGGCGCAGATCACCCTCGATGTTGAATCGGGTTACCTCGTTACGCAGCTGCTCGAGCTCTGCCTCGGTCAGGTCCTTGATTTTGATATCCGGCTTGATACCGGTGGTGCTGCAGATCTTGCGCGCTGTCATGCGACCGATGCCGTAGATGCCCGTCAGGGCGACCTCTGCATGCTTGTGATCTGCAATGTTTATTCCGGCTATACGGGCCATTTAAATAGTCTCCAGCACGCGCTTTAAAAACACGGCGCGAAAAGCCCGTTAGGATAGCTCGCGGGCGCCAATAAATCAAACACCGGCGAACACCCGACTGCGCGAGGCATGCCGCCGTGCAATTACACTAAATATATATAAAACAATAGGTTGCATAAAAACCGTGCTGTCTAGCCCTGGCGCTGCTTGTGGCGGCCGTCCTTGCAGATGACCCTCACCACCCCGTTGCGCCGAATGACCTTGCAGTTACGGCAGATACGCTTGACCGATGCTCGTACTTTCATTTCGTTTCACCTCAACCGGGCCCGCCGCTAGCGCAGCATGCCCTTGCCACCGCCGTAGCCCTTCAGGTTCGCTTTTTCCATCAACCCCTTGTACTGGTGCGACACCAGGTGGGTCTGAACCTGCGCCATGAAATCCATGGTCACCACGACAATAATCAACAATGATGTACCGCCGAAATAGAACGGTACGTTCCAGTACAGAATCAGGAATTCCGGCAGCAGGCAAACCAGTGTGATGTACACGGCGCCGGCCGTAGTCAGCCGTGTCATGACATCGTCGATATAGCGTGCCGTCTGCTCGCCGGGCCGGATACCCGGGATAAAGGCGCCGGACTTTTTCAGGTTCTCCGCGGTGTCCTTGGCATTGAACACCAGCGCCGTATAGAAGAAACAGAAAAACACGATCGCCAGCGCATAGAAAATCACATATAGCGGCTGGCCCGGCGACAGTGTGGCCGAGATATCCTTCAGCCAGCCCATGCCCTCGTTCTGCCCGACCCAGCTGCCCATGGTGGCCGGGAACAGGATAATGCTGGAGGCGAAGATCGGCGGAATCACGCCGGCCATGTTCAGTTTCAGCGGCAGGTGGGTGCTCTGCGCGGCATATACCTTGCGACCCTGCTGGCGCTTGGCGTAGTTGACGGTAATGCGCCGCTGCCCGCGTTCGACGAACACGACGAAGCCGGTCACCGCGATGGCCAGTGCAAACAGCACCAGGATGGTGAGCACGTTCATTTCACCGGTGCGCGCCAGCTCCAGGGTGCCGCCAATGGCGGACGGCAGGCCGGCCACGATACCCGAGAAGATGATGATCGAGATGCCGTTCCCCACGCCGCGTTCGGTCACCTGTTCGCCCAGCCACATCAGGAATACGGTACCGGTGACCAGCGTGACGATTGCGGTCAGTACGAAACCGGGGCCCGGGTTGATCACCAGGCTGCTGCCGGCGATCTGCTGCCCCTGCAGGGCCGAGGAGATGCCAAAAGCCTGCATGGTCGCCAGCCCGACCGTGCCGTAGCGGGTCCATTGCGTGATCTTGCGCCGGCCGGCCTCGCCGCCCTCTTTCTTGAGCTGCTCGAGCGTGGGCACGGTCACCGTCAACAGGTTCATGATGATGCTTGCTGAAATGTAGGGCATGATGCCGAGCGCAAACAGCGACAGGCGCTCGAGCGCGCCACCGGAAAACATGTTGAACATTTCCAGGATGGTGCCGCGCTGCTGCTCGACCAGCGCAGACAGGACCTGCGGATCGATGCCCGGCAACGGGATAAAGGTGCCGATGCGGAACACAATGATGGCGCCGATGACAAAAAAGAGCCGCTGGCGCAGCTCTTTCAACTGCCCGATGCCTGCGGCAGCACCCGTGATGGAAGACCCGATAGCCATGTCAGTCTTCTATTTTTCCCCCGGCCGCCTCGATGGCCGCACGCGCGCCCTTCGTGACCCTGATGCCCCTGAGGGTCACCGCCTTGTCGAGCTTGCCCGAGGCAAACACCTTGACCGTGCGGACCGTGCGGGAGACCAGGTTGGCGTCCTGCAGGGCCTCGAGGTCGATGACGTCCGCGTCGACGGCGGCGAGTTCATGCAGTCGCACCTCGTCGGCATAGTGTGACTTGCGCGCCTGGAAGCCGACTTTCGGCAGGCGGCGCTGCAGCGGCATCTGGCCGCCTTCGAAGCCGATTTTGTGGAAGCCGCCCGAGCGGGATTTCTGGCCCTTGTGACCACGACCGCAGGTCTTGCCCTGGCCGGAACCGATGCCACGACCGGCACGCTTGCCTGTCTTGTTGCTGCCGGCCGCCGGCTTTAATGTATTCAGACGCATGTTCTATTCCTCGACCCTGACCATGTAGGAAATCCGGTTGATCATGCCGCGGATTTCCGGTGTATCTTCCACCTCGACCGTCTGCCGGATGCGGCGCAGGCCGAGACCGCGCGCCGTCGCCTTGTGGCTTTCCAGCCGGCCGTTGGAACTTTTTGTCTGCGTGAGCTTGATCTTGTTCGCCGCCATGACTTACCCCAGGATCTCCTTGACAGTCTTGCCTCGCTTGCTGGCAACTTCTTCCGGTGAAACCATGCCGGACAAGCCCTGAATGGTGGCACGCAGCACGTTGATCGGGTTGTTCGAACCGATGCATTTCGCCAGCACGTTGTGCACACCGACCACTTCGAACACGGCACGCATGGCACCGCCGGCAATAATTCCGGTACCTTCGGAGGCCGGCTGCATGTAGACCTTGGCAGCGCCGTGGCGACCGGTCAGCGCGTACTGCAGTGTGCCTTCTTTCAGATTGATGGCGATCATGTTCTTGCGGGCCGCCTCCATGGCCTTCTGGATGGCGACCGGCACCTCGCGTGCCTTGCCGTAACCGTAGCCGACGCGCCCTTCACCGTCACCGACGACGGTCAGCGCGGTGAAACCGAACTGGCGACCGCCCTTGACCACTTTCGCGACACGATTGACGGTAACCAGTTTCTCCAGCAGCCCGTCGCCCTGCGCCTGTGTATCTACCCTTCCCATAGCTGTTCCCTTGATCAGAATTCGAGGCCGCTTTCACGCGCGGCATCGGCCAGCGCCTTGACGCGGCCATGATATTTGAAACCGGAGCGGTCGAACGCAACCCGCGTGATACCGGCAGCCTTCGCACGCTCCGCCACGATCTTGCCCACGGCAGTTGCCGCTGCGGCGCCACCGGTCGTTTTGACATCCTTGCGCACTTCCTTGTCGAGCGTCGATGCACTGACCATGACCTTGTCGCCCTCGGGCGAAATGACCTGCGCATAGATATGACGCGGTGTACGGTGCACGCACAGGCGATTCGCACCCAGTGTCTTGATGTGTGCACGTCCGCGGCGGGCGCGGCGAATGCGTGTCTGTTTCTTGTCCATAATCCTGCCCTATTTCTTCTTCGCTTCTTTGCGGACAACCATTTCATCCGCATAACGAACACCCTTGCCCTTGTAGGGCTCCGGCGGACGGAAGGCGCGAACCTCGGCGGCTACCTGGCCGACCTTCTGCTTGTCGCAGCCCTTGATCACAATTTCTGTCTGGCTCGGCGTCTCTGCCGTCACACCCTCGGGCAACTCGTAGTCGACCGGATGCGAGAAACCCAGCGTGAGGTTGAGCACCTTGCCCTTGGCCTGCGCGCGGTAACCCACGCCGACCAGTTCCAGTTTCTTTTCGAATCCGTCGCTGACACCAGCCACCAGGTTATTCAGCATCGCACGGGTGGTACCGGCCAGGGCATTGGCGGCCTTGGACCCGTCGCGCGCACTGATTTTCAGTTCGGCATCCTCACGCACCATTTCGACCAGCCCGTGGATGGTATGCTCGAGCGTGCCCTTCGGGCCCTTGACGGTGATCTGCTGGCCGTTTTCCGTAATCTCGACAGATGACGGTACGCTAATCGGTTGGTTCGCTATTCTGGACATGTCGTTATCCGTTTATCAACTCACAATGCAAAGGACTTCACCGCCCTGTCCGGCCGCGCGGGCCTGGCGGTCACTCATGACGCCCCTCGACGTGGACACGATCGCGATGCCAAGTCCATTCTGGATGCTCGGGATCTCGTCCTTGCCCTTGTACAGGCGCAGGCCCGGCCGGCTGGCGCGCTGCAGCTTCTCGATCACCGGTCTGCCGTCGTCTTGCCTTGACCAGCCCGGGAATGTCACCGCGCATGGCAGCTTCGCGCAGCTTGTTTCGGGACAGTCCGAATTTACGGTAATAGCCATGCGGCCGGCCGGTCAGGCGGCAGCGGTTGCGCCCGCGTGCGGGACTGGCATCGCGCGGCATCGCCTGCAGCTTCAGCTGTGCTGTATAGCGCTCTTCCATCGAAGCGCTCTTGCTGTTGATCACCGTCTTCAGCTCGGCACGCCTGACTGCGTATCGTTTGACCGCTTTGGCGCGCCTGCGCTCACGGGCTACCATTGAACTTTTGGCCATGCTTCTACCTCATTGCCTGAACGGGAAGTTGAACGCGGCAAGCAGTGCGCGACCCTCTTCGTCCGTCCGTGCAGTTGTTGTAAACGTAATATCCATACCGCGCAGCGCATCGATCTTGTCGTAATCGATCTCCGGGAAGATGATCTGTTCCCTGACGCCCATGTTGTAATTGCCGCGGCCATCGAAGGACTTCGGGCTCATGCCGCGGAAGTCGCGAATACGCGGGATCGCGATATTGATCAGGCGATCCAGGAATTCATACATCTGTTCACTGCGCAGCGTCACCTTGCAGCCGACAGGCCAGCCTTCGCGCACCTTGAAGCCGGCCACCGACTTGCGCGCCTTGATCACGATCGGCTTCCGACCGGCGATCTTCGTCATGTCCGCCACGGCGTGCTCCATGACCTTGCGATCGGCCACGGCCTCGCCAACGCCCATGTTCAGCGTGATCTTGGTGATCCTGGGTATTTCCATGACATTCTTGTAGCCGAACTGCTCCCTGAGCTGTCCGGCAACCTTGTCGCTGTAATAGTCTTTTAACCTGGCCATAACTGATTACCGTAAAAAGTCAGACGTCAACCACTTCATCGGTAGACTTGAAAAAACGCACCTTGCGACCGTCTTCGAGGATCCTGAAGCCGACCCGGTCAGCCTTATCGGTCTGCGGGTTGAACAGCATGATATTCGACTGATCAATCGGCATTTCCTTCTCGACAATACCGCCCGGCACACCCCGGTTCGGGTTGGGCTTGGTGTGTCGCTTCACCATATTCACGTCAGACACCACCAGACGGCCGTCGGCGAGAACGCGCAATACACTGCCCCGCTTGCCCTTGTCCTTGCCTGCGACCACGATGACGTCATCGCCTTTCCTGATTCTGTTCATGTCGTTTTCCTACAGAACTTCCGGCGCCAGCGAAATAATCTTCATGAAACGCTCGCTGCGCAGTTCACGGGTTACCGGGCCGAAGATGCGTGTACCGATCGGCTGCAGCTGGGTATTCAGCAGCACGGCAGCATTGCCGTCGAAGCGGATGAGCGAACCATCGGGACGACGCACGCCCTTGCGCGTACGCACCACGACCGCGTTGTATACCTCGCCCTTTTTCACCTTGCCACGCGGAATGGCTTCCTTCACGCTGACCTTGATGATGTCACCGATACCCGCATAGCGGCGGTGCGAGCCGCCCAGCACCTTGATGCACATCAGGCGACGCGCGCCGCTGTTGTCTGCAACATCAAGCATTGATTGCATCTGTATCATGCTGTTATTCCGTTTTTCTCGTTACACCAACCGGGCCGCTACTCGCTGCGCCCGACAATTTCCACCAGCCGCCAGGACTTGGTCCTGGACAGCGGGCGGCACTGCTCGATGGTGACGACATCACCTTCCCGGCATGCATTTTCCGCATCGTGAATATGCAGCTTGGTCGAGCGACGTATGTACTTGCCGTAAACCGGGTGCTTCACCTTGCGCTCGATCAACACGGTCGCCGACTTGTCCATCCTGTTGCTGATGACCTTGCCGGTTACCTTACTCCTTGTCTCTGTCGTTTCACTCATGATGCGTCACCCGCTTTTACCTTTTCACCCAGCACGGTATTGATGCGTGCGATGTCCTTGCGCACCTTCTTGACCTGGTCCGGACGCGCGAGCTGGCCGGTACCGCGCTGCATACCGAGATTGAATTTCTCGCGCAGCAGGTTGTGCAGCTCGATCTTGAGCTCACTGACTGATTTCGATCTTAGTTCCTGGGCATTCATCACATTAATGTCCGTGCTACAAATGTTGTCTTGAATGGCAGCTTCGCCGCGGCCAGCTGGAAGGCCTCGCGCGCGATCTCTTCCGA
>CAMYKJ010000023.1 GCA_947258945.1 uncultured Ectothiorhodospiraceae bacterium | reverse complement strand
CGACCCTGGACCTGTATGGCGAGCATGACCTCGAGGCGGTGACCGGCAGCGTGGCAGCGCGGTCGGCTGCGGCGCAGCGTGCCGGCAATCGCAGCTACAGCCAGGTCGAGGTGGCAGGCGCCGATCACATGTTCCAGGGGGCCGACGGTCCGCTGCTCGACGCAGTGTTGCAGTGGCTGGAGGCCCTCGAATAATTCCGCAGGATGCGGGCAGGCCGCCTGCACAACCGGCCGGGTTTCATGTTTGCCGGGCAGTCACCCGTGCAGGCGGGTCCGGGTTGAGCGGGCGATGATTGCACCATCGGTGTGCCACAACCTCAGGATTTGCCGCATAAAACGGTAATAACCCCCTGATTTACACGACTTGCCGGCCCTGACACGCTATATTAGTGTGCATGTTTCATGCGCGGTCTGTGAAGCCATGCTCAAGCCCCTGAATCTGAATCTGCTTTCCTGGCTGGTCATTGCGATCGTCCTGCTGGGTGTGGTGAGTGCGGTGACCGTGTTCATGAATGCGCAGACCTACCGTGACCTGGCGTTCAATTTCCAGCGCCAGTACATGTCGCAACTGATCGAAAGCGGGGTCACCGAGATTCTCGCCGAGCAGGCCGGTATCGCGTACCACATGGGGCAAAATATCCGCAAGGACGCGCGCTTTCTCGATGCCTTCGAAACCGGTAATAACGGTGTGCTCAGGGGTGTGCTGGAGGCACAGTTTCACAGCGCCCCGGTGACCTCCGGTCTCATCGATGTGGTCGGTATCTATGTCTTCGATGCCGATTACCGGCAGCGTGCGGCAACGATACGTTATCCAGCACTGGCGGATGATGGCGAGCTCGTCTGCGCCGGACTGGTCGAAGGTATGCAAATACCCGGGACCGGGGCTCGTCCCGGTCCGCTGGACGAATTCTGCCTGCACGAGGGTAACACCTACATTGCCGCCATCGTATCGCTTGGCGACGTGAAGCCGACAGGTTTTCTCCAGGTGGTCTACAACCCGCTTGCCGGTATCGGCAAGCTCGATGAGCGCCTGGGCATGCCGGTGCAGATTACCGGGCTGCAGGGCGATGCTGTTGTCACATCACCCGACTGGGCAGCTCGCATCTCGGAAAACTTCGTTCAATCCGACTACATACTGAAAACCCGCGCGGGTGAGCCTGTGCTGGAGATTGTTGCAGCGAGTAATGCCGATGAACTGATTCTCAAGATCGACAAGACCAACAAGCGTCTGATGATTATCGTGGCGCTGGTGCTGCTTGTCTCGGTGGGGCTGGCGTTGCTGATTCTGAAATATTCGGTGTTCAAGCCGTTGCAGAGGCTCAGTCACCAGTTGAAATCGCGCTGGATACAAGGCTCCGGCAGCACGCATGAGTCCGCCACTGCCGACAAGAAACGGACGGTCACTTTTCATGCGCTGGGCGAACTGTACGAGACCCTGCACGATATGGCCATACGTGATCCGCTGACCGGCACCTACAACCGTGCACTGCTGGAAGACCGGCTGAGTCAGCTGCTTGCCGAACATCGCCGCACACCCGGCATGGCAGCCGTTCTCCTGATCGACATGGTGCGGTTCAAGTATGTCAATGACATGCTCGGTCACCATACCGGCGACCTGCTGCTGCAGAAGGTGGTGGCGCGCATCGCCGAAGTGCTGCGCGAATCGGACACACTGGCGCGCCTCGGCGGCGACGAGTTCGTCATCCTGCTGCCGGATACCGATGCGGGGCAGGCGGAACAGGTGGCGCAGAAGATCATCCAGTCGATGCAGCGGGACTTCAGGGTCAGGGGCCACAAGCTGTCGTCGTCGGTCAGTATCGGCATTGCGCTGATGCCGGACCATGGCACGGAAGTCGATGAACTGCTGCGCAACGCCGACTATGCGATGTATACGGCAAAAAGCAGCAAGCAGGATTATGCGACATATGATCCCGACACCTCGGATCGGGTTGCCGCGCACCGCATGGATGCCGACGGCATGATTCGCGAAGACATCAAGCGCAACGATCTGTTTCTCGTTTACCAGCCGGTTATCGAATTTGCCACCGGCACCGTACATTACCTCGAGGCACTGGTACGCTGGCGCCAGCCGGACGGCAGGGTGCTCATGCCGGACAGCTTCATCCGGGCGGCCGAGCAGAGCGGGTTTATCAGGCAGCTTTCCGAGTGGGTGATCGACACGGCCTGTCGTGAACTGGTCATGCTGCAGTCGATCGAGCCCGGTCTGCGCTCCGGCATCAACCTGTCCATGCACAACCTGCATGACTTCAAGCTCATGATCCGGCTCGAGGAGGCGCTGGCACGCAACAAACTCGGTACCGATTCATTGCTGCTCGAAATTACGGAATCCGGCGTGATGCTGGACCCGGACCAGGTCATCGAGATACTCGAGCAACTCGCGGCGATGGGCCTGAAACTGTCAATTGATGATTTCGGCACCGGGCACTCGTCACTGGTGCACCTGCGACGCCTGCCGGTGCATACGCTGAAGGTCGACAAGTCGTTCGTGGTGGACATGGACACGGACGAGGAAAATGCCTCCATCGTCAGGGCAACCATTGACCTGGCCCACAGCCTCGGCCTCACGGTTACCGCCGAGGGCGTGGAGTCGCGCTCGGTGCATGATCTGCTGAAGGGGATGCGCTGTGATTACTATCAGGGTTACTACATCGGCAAGCCGATGACGCTGACGGAGGTCGAGCATTGGCTGGGTAATGGCCGTATGCGGCTGCTGGAGATGCAGCACTGAGTAACGCGACAACGGGAAAATGATTCACGATATCGACATACAGGATTGATTGTTCAGCCCGGCAGGCGTGAACCACGCAAGACAGAGATGACAAGAATAATCACAATAACAGGCGGTATTGCAGGCGTCGGCAAGACACACCTTGCCGTCAACCTGTCTCTCGAACTGGTGCGTCGCGGGCGGCAGGTTGCGTTGTTCCATATCCCGGATGGCGACACGCCGGTCGAACAGTTCATTGACATACAGCCGCTCATCGAGCGCCGCCAGCAAACAGCAGCCGAACAGGAACAGCAGCATGTCATCAGTCGCGGCTATCTCGGCATCGATATCCTGTCCTGCCTGATACCGCTGGCGGAGTGGCCGACTGCACCGGATGAACTGCTGATGCCGTGCGTACAGTCCATGGACGTCGAGGAGGGATACGACGAGTTCATCGTGGATACTTCCGGCATGGCGCCGCGTGAACTGGTCAGCTGTTGTCTGGCATCCCCGGTCATCATGCTGGTGGTCACGCCCGACAGCCGGTCACTGGCGGAAGCTTTCGCCCTGTTGCGGGTACTGCAGCTGAACGGTTTCAGCGGCGAACTGCGCCTGCTCGTAAACCGCGTGTCCAGCGCCATGGATGCCCACGACATTCACTACGTATTCAACCAGGAGACCAGCCAGCATCTCGGCATGAAAACCCGCCCGCCCTGGGTGATCCTCGAGGATTCGAGTGTGCCGCGTGCGGAGCGCTACCGGCAGGCCTTCAGTGCCGTGTTCCCCGACTCGGAGGCGGCGGCGGGGATCGTGGTGATTGCCGATGACATCGACTCGATGCCCGGCGATGCGGCAGCGGATCCCCTCACCGCCTGGTGGGCGCGCTTCATCGACATCATTCGCTCGCCGATTCAGCTGCCGGGCGATGCCTTGCTGGATACAGCGCCGGCCAGTGGTGATGCGGATGACGGGGGTAATGCATCCGCTGCCGGGCCGGCCATCACGGAACAACTGCGCTAGGCGGAAGCCGGCCGGCAGCCGTGGCTGCCGGCCGGGACAGGCGGTTTACTTGATGTCGATGGTGGCCGAATTTCTGGCCTGCTCGACGTGCTGCTGCAACTTCTGGTTGGTGAGCATCATTTTCAGCCGGTCCTTGACATCTTCGAAGGGCGGGGGTGTGCTGTCGCGGATGTCTTCCAGACGGATGACATGCCAGCCGAACTGGGTCTTCACGGGTTGCCTGGTGTAGCTGCCTTTCTCCAGCGCAGCCGCGGCATCGGAAAACGGCTTGACCATCTGTCCGGCACCGAACCAGCCCAGTTCACCGCCCTGCGGGCCCGAAGGTCCGGTGGATTTTTCCTTTGCCAGTTCGACGAAGTCGCCGCCCGCGTCCAGCGACGCGATGACCTCGTTTGCATCTTCCTCGGTCTCGACCAGGATGTGGCGGGCATTGTATTCCTTGCCTGATTTACCGATGTTGGTGTCATACATCTCGCGGACTTCTGCATCGCTGATTTCGGTGTTCGTCATGAAGGCCTTGATGGCGGCACCGGCGAGCGTGCTGCGTTCCAGCTGGTTGAGTGTGGCACTGATAACGGGGTCGGCATCCGCGCCATTGCTGACGGCTTCCTGCCGCATCAATTCCAGCGCGATCAACTCGTTGAGCGGCCCGTCCGGATTATCGGCGTCCGGCTGGGCGCCTTTTGCGGCACGCTGGCGGTTATACACGTCCAGTACCTGCTGCGTGATGGGTGCGCCGTTGACCGTTGCAATGACATCACCGGTTACGGCTGCGGGGGCACTTCCGGGAGTGTTGAGCGCGGACTGCATCTGATCGCAGCCGGTGACGGAGAGCATGGCTGCGGCTAAGAATAGATAACGAACGTTCATTGAGTATACCTTCTGTAGGTTTTGGACAATCAGCTTTCTTCGGGGGTTCTGGCCTGGATGCTGAGGGCATGAATTTCGCTGTGCATCATATCATCTACGGCATCGTAAACCAGCCTGTGGCGCTGGATCGGACTTTTGCCGGCAAATGCGGCGGCAACGATGTTGACGATGTAGTGGCCGCCGCCACCGGCGGCACCGGCATGGCCGGCATGTTTGGCGCTTTCATCGATGATCTCGAGGCTCAGCGGCTGCAGTGCCTGTTCGATGCGTAAACGGATCATTGCAGTGCGCATGTCAGACATTTCAGGGCAGTACCTTGCGAAAGGGTTTGACGACGACCTGTGCATAGACGCCGGCCGCAACGTAAGGGTCCGCATCGGCCCAGGATTGTGCCGCCTCCAGCGAGGGGAACTCGGCGACCACCAGGCTGCCGCTGAAGCCGGCCTCGCCCGGGTCCTCGCTGTCGATGGCCGGGTGGGGTCCCGCCAGCAGCAGGCGTCCCCCGGCCTGCAGTGCCTGCAGGCGTTCCAGGTGGGCTGGGCGGGCCTGCAGGCGGTCGGCCAGGCTGTTGTCGCGATCCTGGCTGATGATGGCATACAGCATTACTGCTTGTCCTCCGTGGTTTCCATGTAGCGGCCGAGATAAAACGCCTGCCCGAAGACAAACACCAGGGTCAGTCCCATCATGCCGAACAGCTTGAAATTGACCCAGGTTTCCTCGCTGAAATTGAATGCGACGTACAGGTTGATAATGCCGATGAAGATAAAGAACACGATCCATGCCCAGTTGAGCCGGTCCCAGACGGGCGCCGGCACCGTAACGGCATGTCCCATCATGCGCTCGATCAGGCTGGTCTTGCTGAACAGGCGGGCGCCCGTGAAGACGGCCGCGAACAGCCAGTTGACCACGGTCGGTTTCCACTTGATGAATACCGGGTCGCGCAATGCCAGCGTCAGGCCGCCGAACACGATGAGGATGCCGAGGGTAATCAAGTGCATCTTTTCGAAGCGGCGGTTTTTCACCCAGAACAGCCCGGTCTGCACGAATGCCGCGGCAATGGCGACCGCCGTTGCCACATAGATGTCATACATCTTGTAGGCGATGAAAAACAGGATGATCGGAAACAGGTCGAAAAGAAATTTCATGGCTGGCCGGGTCGTGTGATCGGGTGAAAGGCGTTGCGATTAATGCAGCGAGCGGTCGACGTTCCATTGCCGGTGATAGCGGGCCATGACCTCGCGAACATGCTGTGGATAATCCAGCGCGTCCATTTGCTGCATGCCCTCGGTAAAGAAGCGGGCGGCATCCTCCGGCAAATTTTCGGTCAATCTGGCAAACGCCTGTTCCATCAGTTCCGTATTGTGACTGCGCGTCGCCACGATACTCTGGTTCAGCAGCAGCACACGCCAGGGTCGACCGGGATTGACCTTCTCGAGGTCCTGGCTGATGACCGGCGAAACCGCCTCGACGATGGTGCCGATGATGTCGTGGAGACCTGCCAGGGCGTGTGTATCTGACGTGGTATTGGCGAACAGGGCGAGGGCATCGACCACCGGCTCCAGCGTGTCGATCACACCGTCATGACGGGCAATCCACAGGGCCAGATTGACCGTCAGCATGGCCAGCGTCTGGCGCAGACTGTCATCGCCGGTCTGTCCGACCCGGGCGGCGAGATTTTCAATCAGTTTCAGGGCATATTCGCCCAGCTCCGTCAAATCGCCCGCGCCGGTATTGCCGCCGGACTGCAGGTCGGATTCGGCACGTGCCAGCACCTCGAACAACTGGTCGAAGGCCTGTTCCAGCACCGCCAGGCTGGTTTCGCTGTCTTCGGCGGGGATCCCGGCTGCGGCACAGGCATCCAGCAGCGCCGTGGCATCCGTGCGCAGGGTGTCCAGTTGTCCCGTCGGTAGTTGCATGGCCTTAACTGTGGCGATGGAGGCGCTATGTTAACAGTCTTCGGCCCGCTGTCGCGAACGGGGATACCCCGACGGGATTGTGTTTATGTCAGCAGCGGGCAGGCCGGTCCTGTAAAATGCAGCGGATGATGCACTACGATCTGCACAGCCATTCGCTTGCCTCGGACGGCACCCTGAGTCCGGACGAACTCGTGCAAGCCGCCGTGACGGCCGGCGTGGATGTGCTGGCACTCACAGACCATGACTCGGTGGACGGGATTGCCGAGGCACAGACCAGTGCCGCGCTGGCGGGCATGCGGCTGGTGCCCGGTGTGGAAATTTCCGTAAGCTGGCAGTCGCAGACCCTGCACGTGCTCGGCCTGGGCATCGATCCGCACAATATGCTGCTCGGCCAGGGCCTCGGGCAGTTGTCGGCGTTCCGCGACTGGCGCGCGGAGGAAATCGGCCGGCGCCTCGCCCGGGCCGGGATCCCCGGGGCCTGGGACGGCGCCCGCCGCCTGGCACAGGGTCGGATCGTGAGCCGGACCCACTTCGCCCGTTTCCTGGTCGAGCAGGGCCATGCCGGCAGTATGCGCGAGGTGTTTCGCCGTTACCTGGTCAACAACAGGCCGGGTTATGTCAGCGGCGACTGGGCCGCGCTGGATGAAGTGCTGGCGTGGATCCGCGCGGCCGGTGGCATGGCCGTGCTGGCGCACCCGGCGCGCTATCGCATGAGTGCAAGCAAACTGCGGCGCTGCATCGGCGAGTTCCGGGAATGTGGCGGTGCAGGCATGGAGGTCGTGTCCGGCAGCCACACGCCGGACCAGGTCAGGAGCATGGCAACACTGTGCCGCAACGAGGGCCTGCTCGCCTCGTGCGGCTCGGATTACCACGGCCCGGAAAATCCGTGGATCAGGCTGGGCGAGTTGCCGCCGCTGCCGGCCGGCTGT
>CAMYKJ010000022.1 GCA_947258945.1 uncultured Ectothiorhodospiraceae bacterium | reverse complement strand
GTGACGACGGCGTCCTCGACATAATCGATGCCGGGAATGGCGCCGACGTCGATACTGCCGGGATAACTGGTGGCACGGCGGTTGTCGAGGAGTCCCGCCTTTGCAAGCACGCGTGGTGCTGCGCAGATGGCCGCAGTATAGCGGTCGGCTTCATGCATACGCCTGACGAGATCGATGATGCGCGGGTCGTCGCGCAGGTGATCGGCGCCGGGCAAACCGCCGGGCAGTACGATCATGTCGTAGTCGGTATTGAGGGCGGCATCCAGTGTGGTATCCGGCATCAACACCGTACCGCGCGCGGCGCGTACCGGTTGAGCATCGAGTCCTGCAGTGACAACCTCGATACCGGCGCGTCGCAGGAGATCGACGATGGTGACCGCTTCCAGTTCTTCACAGCCCTGGGCTAGCGGGACGAGGACTCTTGCCATGCGAGTCTCCTTTCCTTCTGACGCTCAATCAGCAGTGATACCGGCACCAGTTGCAGACCCTGCGCTGCGAGCCGTGGCAGCTCCTCGGCCAGGACCGCGAGTGTTGCCGGGTGCGGATGGCCGATGGCCAGCGCCGTGCCGTCTGCACGTGCGCGGCGCACGAGTTCGCGGAACTGTTTGCGGATCGCCTGCGGTGTGGGCTCGTTGTCGAGGAACACATTGCGCGAGGCGCTCGGCACACCATGGGCCTGCGCCATATCGGCGGCCACGGTCTCCGCGGTGGTGCGGCTGTCGATAAAGAACAGCTCGCCGTGATCGTGCAGCGCCTGCATCAGCCAGGCCATGCTGCTGCCCTGCTGTGTCAGCAGGCTGCCGCGGTGGTTGTTGATACCGCTGACATGCGGCACCGCGGCGATGTTGCGTGACAGCGTGTCGATGAATTCCGGCTGCGGCATGCCGGTCATCAGTTCGCCGGCGTGACGATGGCGCGCCTTCTGACCGATCGCCTGCATCGGCAGGTGCAGCATCACCTCTTTTTCGTTGTCATACGCCAGCCGCGCGAGCTCTGCAGTGTGTTTGCCGCCGGGCAGGAAGGACATGGCCACCGGACCCGGCAGGCTGATGGCGCGTTTGCCCGGAGTGCTGGTGCCGCCGAGATCATCGATGATCAGTGCGATGGCCGGCAGGCGTGCGCCCTTGCCGGTATTGAAAACGGCGTCAGCCGCACATGACAGGCCCGGCAGGCAGAGCAGCGGCAGCAAGGCAAGCTGTCTTTGCCATGCCGGACGGCCAGCCATCACAGCTACTGGATGCGTGCCTGCAGGATTGCCAGGCCCTTGAGCAGGTTAAGCGCCTCGTACAGCATGTAGTCTTCCTTGAGCAGTTGCTCGGTGTCGACATCCTGCTTGCCGTTCTCCTCGTCCCCGTCCTCGTCCTTGCCGTTGCCGTTGTCGAGATGGCGCGACAGGTCGGACTCTTTCAGCGGCGTGATGTCGCTCTTTTCCTTGGCGGACAGTTCCAGCGGTTCCAGCTCGATGTCCGGCGTGATGCCCTCGGCCTGGATGGAACGACCGGACGGGGTGTAGTAGCGCGCCGTGGTCAGCTTCAGCGCAGAGTCGCTGCTGAGCGGCAGGATGGTTTGTACCGATCCCTTGCCGAAGGTCTTGGCGCCGATGATGATGGCGCGCTTGTGGTCCTGCAGGGCGCCCGCAACGATCTCGGAGGCCGAGGCGGAACCCTGGTTGACCAGCACCACCAGCGGCGCGCCGTCGATGATGTCATCCGGCGTTGCGTTAAAGCGCAGACTGGAATCGGCAATGCGGCCCTCGGTGTAGACGATCATGCCCTTGGTGAGGAAGGCATCGGAGACGGCCACTGCACCGTTCAGCACGCCGCCCGGGTTGTTGCGCAGGTCGAGTACCAGGCCGTCGAGGCGGCCGTCGTTTTTCTTCTTCATTTTATTGATGGCGTCGACGAGGCTGTCCGCAGTCTTCGACTGGAACTGTGAAATCCGCAGGTAGCCGTAACCGGGCTCCAGTATGCGCGACTTGACGCTCTTCACCTTGATGATGTCGCGCGTGATGCTGACCTTGATCGGCGCATCAAGGCCCTCGCGTACGATGGTCAGTATTATGTCGGTGCCCGGTTTGCCGCGCATGATCTTGACCGCATCGCCGAGCGTCATACCCTTCACGGGTGTGTCGTCGAGCCGGATCACCAGGTCGCCGGCCTTGACGCCCGCACGCTGCGCGGGCGTGTCGTCGATCGGCGCGATCACTTTCACGAAACCGTTTTCCATGCCGACCTCGATACCCAGGCCACCGAACTGCCCCGTGGTGCCGACCTGCAGTTCGGTGAACTGTTCCGAATCCAGGTAGGCCGAGTGCGGGTCGAGCCCGGAGAGCATGCCGCGGATGGCATTCTCGATCAGTTCCTTGTCGTCGACGTCGACCACGTAGTCGTTCTTGATGCGCCCGAAGACGTCGCTGAAGGTGCGCAGTTCTTCGACCGGCAGCGTGGCGCGCGCGGCATCGCGCTCGGCAAACACACCGTGACCGATCGATACAAATACACCGGTCATCAGTCCGGTTATTAATAGCAGTGTGCTATGCAATCTGGGTTTCATCATAATTATCCATCCGGTGCATGCCTGTCCGGCGGTCGGCTCGTCTTCCGCCGCTCCGGTGCCATGCAATTGTAGAGATCTACGATATCACAGCGTCGCTTCCAGCGGTATCGGCCTTGTTGCGGAAAGTCTTGATTAACGGGAATTTTCAGGCCCGTTACAGTATCAGACCCGGAAAAGAGGATGAAATTCAGTCCTGCCGGTATGTTAGCGGGCGGCTGTCCGTGCCCGGGGCTTGCCCCGGAACCAGCTGCGCGGGTCGACGGGGCGGCCGTTCCTGCGTAATTCCAGGTAGAGGGCGCTGTTGCGCTGGCCGCCACTGTTGCCGGCCGCGGCGATCACCTCGCCACGCTCCACCCACTCGCCGACCCCCTTGTACAGGCTGTTGTTGCGGCCATAGAGCGACATGTAGCCATCGCCGTGTTCGATGATCATGAGCAGGCCGAAACCGCGCAGCCAGTCGGCGAAGGCGATACGCCCCTTGGCGATGGCGTGTACGTCGGTGTCCGCGCGGGTCGCGATTGTCAGCCCGCGTGAACGCGCATCGCCGACCCCCAGTTTCTCGCCGTAATTGCGCGTGACCCGGCCCGTGACCGGCCAGCTGAGCTTGCCCTTCAGCGACTTGAGTGGTTTGTCCAGCTCACCCAGCGGCACGTCCAGCAACGCGCGCCGCAGTTTTTCGACCAGCTTGCCGAGGCGCTGCTCGTCCTGTTGCAACGATTTCAGCTCGTCGGTCTTGTCGCCGAGCTGTTTTTCGATCTCCACCAGCAGCTGGTGCTGGCGCGCCTGTTCCCCGGTGAGCGAATCCGATTGTGCCTGCTGCTCCCGGTACAATGCCTCGAGGCTGGCGCGCCGTTCCAGCAACACCTGTTCCCGTTCCCCGAGCCGTGCCAGCGTCTCGCGGAAGTCCTGTATACGTTCGGTGCGCGCGCGCGTGAAGTAGCCCTGGTAGACCAGCATGCGTGCCACTGCTGCAGGGTCTTCCTGGTTGAGCAGCAGCTTGACCCGTTCCTGGCGACCCGCCATGTAGCTCGCGCGCACCTCCTGTTTGAGTTGTGCACGCATTGCCGCCAGCTTGCTGCGTTCCGCCTGCTGTTCCTGCTCCAGCACCGCCAGCTGCTGCTCGGCGTCGCTGACACGTGTGCGTGTGATGCGCAGTTCCGCGATGAGCCCGCTGATGGCCTTGTCGGTCCGTTCCAGGGCAGCCTGACGCGCATCGCGCGTGCCGCGCACATCCTCCAGTTCGTCCTTGAGCACACCGATGCGCTTGCGCAACTTGTCCAGCTGCGCAGCCTTTGCACGGACCTCGGTGTCTTTTGCAGCGAGTGCAGGCGCGGCAATCGATCCTGTCAGCAGCAGCGCCAGTACCAGCAGTGCGGTGTGGAATACAGCCGCCAGGTGGCGTGCAGGGGAGTGGCGCATGCGCAGGGTTTCAGCCATGCAGCTCCACATTGGTGGCCGGCTGGATAGTCGCTGTCTCGTCCGGCAACAGCGATACCAGTGGTGTGCCGGTCATTTCCGGCGGCAATTTCATATTCATCAGGTAGAGCATACTCGGCGCAATGTCGGACAGCGCACCGTGTTCAGCCATCTGCGCGGGCCGGCCCACGTAAACCAGCGGCACCAGGTTGCTGGTATGGGCGGTATGCGCCTGGCCGGTCTCCTCATCGAGCATCTGCTCGGCGTTGCCATGGTCGGCGGTGATCAGCATCTCGCCGCCGACTGCCTCGATGGCCTCGAGTACGCGGCCGAGTTCGGTATCAATCGCTTCGATGGCCTTGACTGTCGCCTCGAAAATACCGCTATGACCGACCATGTCGGGGTTGGCGTAATTACAGATGATGACATCGTAGACACCACCCTGAATGGCCTCGACCAGGTGATCGGTCACCTCGGGCGCGCTCATCTCCGGCTGCAGGTCATAGGTGGCCACCATCGGCGACTTGACCAGGATGCGTTCCTCGCCCTCGTACGGTTCCTCGATCCCGCCGTTGAAGAAGAAGGTGACATGCGCGTATTTTTCGGTCTCGGCCAGGCGCAGCTGGCGCAGGCCGTGCCGGGCGATGTATTCACCGAACACGTCCTGCAGACGCTCGGCCGGGTAGGCGACCTGGATGTCGAAATCGGACTTGTATTCGGTCAGGCTGACGAAGGCGGCGAGCTTCGGTTTCGACTCGGGAGTAAAACCGTTGAAGTCGTCCTCGATGAACGGACGGGTAATCTGGCGCGCGCGGTCGGATCGGAAGTTCATGAACACGACGACATCACCGTCCTCGATCTTCACCGGTGACTCGCCCGGCGGCACGATGGCGGTGGCCTTGACGAACTCGTCGCTCTCATCGCGCGCATAGGCGGCATCCAGCGCTGCCTGCGCGCTTGCCGCGGTATATTCCGCCTCGCCCAGTGTGATCAGGTCATAGGCCTGCTGAATTCGCTCCCAGTGCTGGTCGCGGTCCATGGCGTAGTAGCGCCCGACGATGGACGCGAAACGGCCGCTGTTCAGCTCCTTGAACACGGCCTCCATCGCCTCGATGGATGGGGCTGCACTGCGTGGCGGCGTGTCGCGGCCGTCGAGGAAGGCATGCAGGTAGACCTTGCCGGCACCGCGCTCGACCGCCAGCTCAACCATGGCATGAATGTGGTCTTCGTGGCTGTGCACGCCGCCGGGCGACAGCAGGCCGAGGATATGCACCGCCTTGCCGTTGTCCCTGGCCTCATCGACCGCATTCGTCAGTGTCAGGTTGGTGAAAAACGAACCGGTCTTGATGGCGCGGCTGACGCGGGTGAATTCCTGGTAAACCACGCGCCCGGCGCCCAGGTTGAGATGACCGACCTCGGAATTGCCCATCTGGTGGGCCGGCAGGCCGACGGCCGCACCCGAGGTCCTGATCAGTGTATGTGGATACTGCGCCCAGAGCCGGTCCCATACCGGCTTGCTGGCCGCGGCGATGGCGTTGTGTTCCGGTGTCTCGCTGTAACCCCAGCCATCCAGGATCAGCAGCACCATGGGTCGCGCCGCACGCCTCGCCTTCGACTTGTCGGATTGATCTCCAGTCATTTTAGATAGAGTCTAAAACAGGTCATTGGTTCCCGCAAGCAACGCATCAACCGGGCCTGCCGGTGGCTGATGCCGCCGGTCTGGCCGGCGTGACCTTAACATACCGGTGCCCGGAACGGTTTATTATTGTATAGTTTATTAGTAATGAATGCAGTAACCTATGGTATCGAGTACCCGTACGAGGCATATGGATGTCAGCTATCGAAGAAACCCTGATTACCCGCGAGGAAGACATTGACCGGGCCTCGCGCTCGCTCAAGGCGATGTCGCACCCCCTGCGCCTGAAGATCCTGTGCACACTTGGCGATCAGGAAATCAGTGTCCAGGATATCGTGGAGCGCGTCGGTACCTCGCAGAGCAACATCTCCCAGCATCTGGCCATCCTCCGCGACAAGGGCATCCTCGCCTCACGCAAGGATGCCAACCGGGTCTACTACCGGGTGGGTGATTCGCGCACGCTGCGGCTGATAGCCATGATGCGCGAGGTATTCTGCACCAGCCCCTGAAACTGACGTGATCAGCGGGCCGGTGAATACTGCAGCCATCGGCCTGGCAATATAAAACAACATGGACATCAGCCAGCTTACTGAATTTGTCGGCAACCACACGCTGTTGTTCTTCGCGCTGTTCGCGATCCTCGCGATGCTGATCGGCGGCGAACTCAGACAAGTATTCAGCGGTATCAGCCAGGTAGGTCCCGGTGAGGCCACACGCCTGCTGAACCACGACAATGCCATCATGATTGATATGCGCAATGACAAGGAATATCGTGACGGCCATATCGTCAACTCACTGCATGCGCCCGACATCAAGACCGCAAAGCTGGAGAAGTACCGCGACCGGCCGGTGATCGTCTATTGCCGCAGCGGCAACCAGTCAGCGCAGTATTGCAGCAAGCTGCGCAAACAGGGCTTCGAGTCGGTGTACAACCTCAAGGGCGGGGTACAGGCGTGGGAACGCGCGGAATTGCCGCTGACAAAAACCGGCTGATACTGCTTAGCAGCATTAACATGCCAGTCACATCGCTACCCACAGGAATACACCATGGCTGAAGAACAACCGGCTGCGTCCGGCGAAGAAAACAAGGCGGCACTGCGGCCGGAAAAGATCTATCTCAAGGATGTGTCGTTTGAAACACCGAACTCACCGACCATCTTCACCCTCGAGTGGCAGCCGCAACTCAATTTCGACATCGGCCAGAAGGTTACCAAGGTCTCCGACGAAGGCCTGTACGAAGTTGTGCTGGTACTGACGGCGACTACCAAGGTCGGTGAACAGACCGCCTACCTGGCCGAGGTTCAGCAGGCCGGCATTTTCACCCTACAGGGTACGGACCAGCAACAGCTTGACCACCTGCTCGGTGTGTTCTGCCCGCGCATGCTGTACCCGTATGCCTGTGCCGCCATGTCCGACCTGGTCAGCAAGGGCGGCTTTCCGCAACTGTTGCTCGCACCGCTGAATTTCGAGTTGCTGTACCAGCAGCGCCTGGACGGGGCGCAACAAAACGCGGCAGAGCAGGAAGTCGAATCGTCCTGAGCCTGGATATTTCCCCCGTGACCACTGCCCCCGTACACCGCTATGGCAAATGACAGCATAACGGTTCTGGGCGCAGGCTCCTGGGGCACCGCACTCGCCATTCGGCTGGCGACCCGGCAGGACACCCTGTTGTGGGGACACGAGCCGGACGCCATGGCCACGCTGGCCGCCACCCGCGAAAACAGCGTCTTTCTGCCGGGCATCAAATTTCCTGACCGTCTGTCCATCGAGGCCGACCTGGCAACGGCGGTCCGCGCCAGCCGCGACCTGCTGATCGTCGTGCCCAGCCATGCCTTCCGCGAAGTACTGCAAAGCATCGCCGGCCTGCTCGATACCGGTTCGCGCATCGCCTGGGCCACCAAGGGACTCGAACAGGGCAGCGGCAAGTTCATGGGCGACGTGCTGGCAGAGGAACTCGGCACAAACTACCCGGCCGCCGTGGTGTCCGGCCCGACCTTCGCGCTGGAAGTGGCGCGCGGCCTGCCGACCGCGCTGACGGTTGCCTC
>CAMYKJ010000021.1 GCA_947258945.1 uncultured Ectothiorhodospiraceae bacterium | reverse complement strand
CAGGCGCTCTACCAGGGACAGGCACTGACCGCCCGCCGTGACGAAACCCGCCAGCAGATGGAGCAGGCGGCGGAAGAGGAAAATGATCACCTGGTATGGTGCCGCCATCGAATTCACGAACTCGGCGGGCACACCAGCCTGCTCAATCCAGTGTGGTATACAAGCTCACTCGCGCTGGGTGCGTTCTCCGGATTGCTGGGGGACAAGTGGAGCCTGGGCTTCCTCGCGGAAACCGAACGCCAGGTCGTCAGACACCTCGAGGGTCATTTGCAACGCCTGCCGGAGGGCGATGAAAAATCGCGCGCCATCCTGGAACAGATGAAAGTCGATGAGGGCGAACACCGCAGATCCGCAGTCGAAGCGGGTGGTACGGAACTCCCGGAACCGGTTAAACAACTGATGGCGCTGGCATCACGCGTCATGACGACGACGGCCTACCGAATCTGACCTCGTATTGTCGGCACGATATCTTGCTGTCATTCCTCCGCACGACTGCAGGAATCAGGAGGTAGAGCAACGCATGGAGCAGTTGCCGAGGCGGGAAACCAGTCCGTAAACATCATCTGAAGTGAATCCCGGCTGACCTTGGGCAATCGTTCACTGAATTTGCGCCAGCTGCACAAGTTTCCCAACAATGGATTATTTGCCGCTGGATTCCCGCCTGCGCGGGAATGACAAGAGGATTTTTCAATCGGGAGCATTGCCCTGATTCCTTGATATATTTTTCTTTGTGTTCTCTGTGGCTTTATTGGTTTTTCTTTGCGCCCTGGCGGCTTTGCGCGAGAATTAATTAGCAAGCGTAATGGCGATGGTTTCACCGTCGCCGCATGTTGCGCCCGTAGAACATCTCCAGCATCTCCCGGTTGACCTGTGCGCGGATCTTGCGCTGCTCTGCGGCCGACAGCGCATCCTTGCCCTCGCCGAACAGGTAGTCATCCAGGTCGACCTCCTTCAGCATCATCTTGGTGTGAAAGATATTCTCCTGGTATACGTTTACGTCGATCATCCCGTAGCGCTCGCGGGTATCGCGTGAAAGATAGTTCTGGATCGAGTCGATCTTGTGGTCGATGAAGTGCTTGCGCCCGCGCACGTCGCGGGTAAAGCCGCGCACGCGGTAATCCAGTATCACGATATCGGATTCCAGTCTGTGAATCAGGTAATTCAGGGCCTTGAGCGGGGATACCCGTCCGCAGGTCGAGACGTCGATATCGGCGCGAAAGGTACTGATCCCATGGTCCGGGTGACTCTCCGGGTAGGTGTGCACGGTGATATGACTCTTGTCGAGGTGCGATACAACCACTTCCGGCAATGGCCCGGGCGCCTCGGTGTTGGAAATCTGTTCTGACGAGACCGGCTCCTCGGAGATCAGCATGGTGACGCTGGCGCCCTGCGGGTCATAGTCCTGGCGAGCGGTATTCAGGATCGTCGCGCCGATGATGTCGGCCACATCGATGAGAATATCCGTCAGACGATCTGCATTGTATTCCTCGTCAATATACTCGATGTATTCACGCCGATGCGCAGGAGTCCGCGCATAGCAGATATCGTAGATATTGAAGCTTAGCGTCTTGGTGAGATTGTTGAAGCCGTGGAGCTTGAGTTTACGCATCATCCGGATCTTGGTCTGTAGCGGCAATGGGCGGGTGATAGATCACCTGCACGCTGTTGCCATCAGGGTCACGACAGTAAAAACTGCGCGCACCGTCGCGATGCGTTCGGGGCGGCGCATCGATCTCGACGCCTGAGGATTCCAGAAAGTCATGCCATTTATCCACCTGCTCGGGAGTGGCGATGAAAAACCCGATATGGTCAAGACGCTGGCCGGTGGCCGACGGTGCTGTGCCGGCACGGTGCAGCGCGAGATTGTCGTTACCAGAGGTCAGGTAAAGGTTGTCCGGATCGGGACGCCATTCCACCGACATGCCCAGCAACTCAACATAAAAATGTTCGCAGGCATCCATGTCACTGACATTCAGGGCAACATGGCGCATGCCCAGGGTGGCCGGCGGCCGTCCACTCATGTCGCATCACCTGTAGTGATGATTTCATAATCGTGGCTGATTTCCGCCGTCTTGCCCAGCATGAGCGAGGCGGAACAGTATTTTTCCGCAGACAGCTCAACGGCACGTGCGACCTGCTTCTCCGCCAGCCCTTCCCCGCTGATGACGAAATGGACGTGGATACGTGTGAACACCTTCGGCTCCGACTCCGCCCGTTCGGCGGACAGTTCCACGACGCAGTCATCGACCGGCTGGCGCGCCCTTTTGAGAATATAGACCACGTCAAATGCCGTACAGCCACCCATCCCCAGCAGCAGCATCTCCATCGGACGCACACCCAGATTGCGTCCGCCGCTGTCCGGCGGTCCGTCCATGACCACGGCATGGCCGCTGCCGGACTCTCCCAGAAATGTCGCTGCCTCGACCCACTTGACCCTTGCTTTCATGCTGAATCCCGCCAATAACCGGAAAATGTGAAGATTATCACAGTTCTATAACCCGCAATCGGGCAAGGAATTCACCTAAAGCTATCCTGCAGATGCCCGATAAACAATACATGCATGCATTACAAATACGAGGCGCAACAGATCCGGTCGTATCCACGGGCGCAACCAATCCGTGCGTGGAACGCTTCCTGGAACACTGCCACCGCCGCAAATATCCGAACAAGAGCGTCATCATCTATGCCGGTGACCAGCCGGATGCGCTCTACTATATCGTCAAGGGGTCCGTCAGCGTCCTGATGGAAGACGAGGACGGGCATGAAATTGTCCTCGCCTACATCAATGCCGGCGGCTTTTTCGGTGAAATGGGTCTGTTCGGTGAACAGCCCAACCGCAGCGCCTGGATACGTACGCGCAGCGAGTGCGAGGTGGCGGAAATCAGCTACGCCCGCTTCCGCAATATCGCCAAGGAAGACCCCGATATCCTGCTGGAACTGACCGCACAAATGGCAACCCGGCTGCGCAAGACCAGCCGCAAGGTCAGCAACCTCGCCTTCCTGGACGTTACCGGGCGCATTGCCCACACACTCCTGGAACTCTGCAAGGAGCCGGATGCCATGACACACCCCGATGGTATGCAGATCAAGATCACCCGCCAGGAACTGGGCCGCATCGTCGGCTGTTCCCGCGAGATGGCCGGCCGGGTCCTGAAGGCACTGTGCGAGCAGGGCCATCTATCGGCCAAGGGCAAGACCATCGTCGTCTTTGGCGCACGGTAGATTTATTGCCTTTTCAGACTGAAACCTGAAATCCCGCGCCAAAGCGTAAAGAAAAACCCGCCACAGAGTTCACAGAGAAGACCATTCCTTTTCCGGAATGCTGACCAAAATTGCTTACATCATTCCCGCGAAAGCGGGAATCCAGGTGCAAGCAATCAATTGCTGGGAAATTTGTTCAGCTTCTGTAAATTCAGTGAACAATTGCCCATGGGCAGCCGGGATACACTTCAGATGATGTTTTCAGGCTGGATTCCCGCTTTCGCGGGAATGACGAGATCCTGTTAACCTGCCTGTGCGAGATTAATATTTTTTCTCTGTGTGCTCTGTGGCAATGATTTTGGTTTTCTTTGCGCCTTTGCGACTTGGCGTGAGTATGTTTTTATATCGTGGCACTAGCCAAACAGCTCCGCCAGTTTCTCCCCCGGCTCCGGCGCCTTCATGAAGGCCTCCCCCACCAGAAACGCATGCACGCCGTTGCCGCGCATGAGCGCAACATCTTCACGTGTATGAATGCCGCTCTCTGTTACCAGGATCCGGTCATCCGGTACCCGGCCGGCAAATCCGAGCGTCACTTCCAGATGCGTTTCGAAGGTTCGCAGATCACGGTTGTTGACCCCGATCAGTCTGGCCGGCAAGGCAAGTGCGCGATTCATCTCGTCGGCATCGTGCACTTCCACCAGCGCATCCATACCCAGATTGTGCGCCAGCTGCAGCAGTTCCAGCAGCATTCCGTCCGAGAGCGCAGCAACGATCAGCAGAATGCAATCGGCACCCAGTGCCCGCGCCTCGTACACCTGGTAGGGATCGATCAGGAAATCCTTGCGCAATACCGGCAGACTGCAGGCTGCACGCGCCTGCTGCAGGAAGGCGTCCGCCCCCGCGAAAAAATCGATATCGGTCAGTACCGACAGGCAGGCGGCACCGCCGCGCTCATAACTCGCGGCAATCTGCGCCGGATCAAAATCCTTGCGCAGGACACCGCGACTCGGCGAGGCCTTCTTGATCTCCGCGATTACGGCGGGCTTGTCTGCGGACAGCCGCTGTTCCATCGCGGCGATGAATCCGCGCGGTGCGTCCGCAGAACCAATTGCGCGCTCGAGAGCATCGAAACCGGTATACCGGAGCCGCTCATCGACCTCTTCGGCCTTGCGTACGAGTATTTGCCTGAGAATGTCGGGCGTAATGTCGGGCGTATCGCTCATGAGCCTCAGACGCTGTTGGAGACTTCGATGAGCGCCTGCAGGGTCTGTTTTGCCTTGCCTGACTGAATGGTGTCGGCGGCCATGGTGACGCCCTCGGCAAGCGTTGCCGCCAGCCCGGCGACATAGATGGCCGCACCGGCATTCATGACAACGATGTCGCGTGCCGGACCCGTCTCGCCATCGAACACGGCATTGATCAGGCGCAGGCTTTCGCCGGCATCGGACACCGTGATGGACGAGAGGTCGGCCGTCTGCAGGCCGAAATCCGCCGGTTCCACGCTGTAGACGGTGACACTCCCGTTGTGCAGTTCGGCGACGCGGGTCGGACCGGCGATGCTGATTTCATCCAGCCCGTCATCGGCATGCACCACCAGTACGTGTTCACTCCCCAGCCGCTGCAGGACATGCGCCAGTGGCTCGACCCACTGTTCGCTGAAGACGCCCAGTACCTGGTTGGGTGCACCGGCCGGGTTGGTCAACGGGCCCAGCAGGTTGAACAGGGTACGCACGCGCATTTCCCTGCGCGGGCCGATGGCATGCTTCATGGCACTGTGATGCTGCGGGGCGAACATAAAGCCCACGCCCACCTGCTCGATACAGGCGGCAACCCGGGCAGGATCGAGATCCAGCTTCACACCGGCAGCCTCCAGCACATCGGCACTGCCGGAACTGCTGGAGACCGAGCGATTGCCATGCTTGGCCACGCGTGCACCGGCCGCCGCCGTCACAATGGCACTGGCCGTGGATACATTGAAGGTGCTGGCACCGTCGCCGCCGGTACCGCAGGTATCCACCAGGTGCGGGCCACTGACCTCGACCCGGGTGGCCAGCTCGCGCATGACATGAGCCGCGGCGGCAATTTCATCGACCGTCTCGCCCTTCATGCGCAGGCCAACCAGGAAACCGCCGATCTGTGCCGGCGTCGCTTCACCGGTCATGATCAGGCGCATCACATGCTGCATGTCGTCGGCTGACAGGTCTTTGTGATCAATGACAGCAGCAATCGCAGCCGGTATATCCATAACAATACCTACAAGTAGAAAGTAGCCAGTAGCTGGTAGCAAGTTTCTGAATTAATGAACGATAGTAACAAATAGCTCTTGCTACTAGCCACTGGCTACTAGCTACTTGATTTACTGATTCAAAAAATTCCGCAACAGGTCGTGACCGCAACCGGTGAGGATCGATTCCGGATGAAACTGTACACCTTCGACCGGCAGCGACCTGTGACGCACACCCATGATCTCGTCGAGTCCGACCGTGCTGTCTTCGGTCCAGGCGGTTACTTCCAGGCAATCCGGCAGCGAGTCCTTCTCGATCACCAGAGAGTGGTATCGCGTTGCCTCGAACGGGTCCGGCAAACCATGAAACACACCGCTGTTGCTGTGATGGATCATGGAGGTTTTGCCGTGCATGATGGAACGCGCATGACCGATACGGCCACCGAACGCCTGGCCGATACTCTGGTGCCCGAGGCACACGCCCAGTATGGGCACCTTGCCGGCGAAGGCCTTGATGGTTTCGATCGAAACGCCGGCCTCGTTGGGTGTGCAGGGTCCGGGGGAAATAACGATCTTCACCGGCGCCATCGCTTCGATCTGCTCGACGGTCACCTGGTCATTCCGGAACACACGTACATCCGCACCCAGTTCACCCAGATATTGCACCAGGTTGTAGGTGAATGAGTCGTAATTATCGATCATCAACAACATGGAACCGGACTCATGCTGCGGGTTGCGCGTCAGAACAGTGTATATATGAAAGGCGCAACCGCCGAGCCCTGGCTCAGCACGATCAGACCACCGAGCAGCAACAGCACGATGATGATGGGTGCCATCCAGAATTTTTTCCTGACCTTGAGAAAATCCCACAGGTCTTTTATTAGTTCCAGCATCAGTCAATTATCTCCATCTGTTTCATTCTGTTTCATTTCCCATACAGACTAGCACTGGTGGGGCCGCCCGTACCAGCCCGCATTCCGCTCAGTCGGCCGGGCGCAGCCCGTGGCAGGCCATGGCAACGGCGCGGAAAATGGCCCGCCCCTTGTTCATGGTCTCGTCCCACTCATTGGCAGGTACCGAGTCGGCCACGATCCCGGCACCGGCCTGTATGTGCAGGGTACCGTCCTTGATGACCGCAGTGCGGATGGCGATGGCCGTATCCATGTTGCCCGACCATGACAGGTAGCCGACCGCGCCGGCATAGACACCCCGCTTGACCGGCTCCAGTTCATCGATGATTTCCATGGCGCGAATTTTCGGTGCGCCACTGACCGTACCCGCGGGAAAGGTGGCGCGCAGAACGTCAATGGCACTCATGCCCGGACGTACCCGGCCGGTCACGTTCGACACGATATGCATGACATGGGAATAGCGTTCGATCACCATTTTCTCCGTCAGCGTCACACTGCCCGTTTCACTGACCCGCCCGGCATCGTTCCGCCCCAGGTCAATCAGCATAAGGTGCTCGGCAAGTTCCTTGGGGTCCGCCAGCAGGTCCTGCTCAAGCACGGCATCTTCCTGCGGGGTACGGCCGCGCGGACGCGTACCGGCGATCGGACGCACTGTCACAATACCCTCCTCCAGGTGTACCAGGATCTCCGGCGAGGAGCCGACCACGTGAAAGTCGCCCAGGTCCAGGTAGATACAGGTTCAGCGGTGATGCGGAAAACGGTATGGACATGCGCTGCGACAACACCACCTGCATGGCATCGCCTTCCACGATGTAGTCCTTGATGCGGTCGACAGCCGCTTCGAAACCTGCCCGCGTGAAACCGGAAACGAAATCGCTTTCATCGACCGGGGTAGTACCGGCCTCACGGTCGCCGTAGTCGTCCAGAGACTCGCGCAAACGGTCCTCGAGCGTATCCAGTCGCTGCTGCCCGTGCCCCCAGGCATCCGGCATGGCCGGGTCGACGTGCACGATTAGTTGCAGGGTGCCGGCCAGGTTGTCGAACACCAGCAATTCGTCCGACACCATCAGGAGTATGTCCGGGCAGGACAGCAGGTCCTGCTTGTCGAACGCACCCAGGCGCGGTTCGATATAGCGCACGGTGTCATAGCCGAAATAGCCGACCAGCCCGCCGGTGAACCGCGGCAGCCCCGGCAGTTCAGGTGCGCGGTATCTCGACTGGAACTGCTCGATCCATTCCAGCGGATCTTTCGTATGCGCCGTTTCCACCACATCACCATCCTGCAGAACAGTGACGTCATGCTGCTCGACCCGCAGGACGGTGGAACACGGCAGGCCGATGATGGAATAGCGCCCCCATTTCTCACCGCCGTGTACGGACTCGAACAGGTAGGAATAGCGGCCACCGGCCAGCTTGATATACGTACTGAGCGGGGTGTCGAGATCGGCGAGGATCTCGCGTGTCAGGGGGATTCGATTGTAATCCTGGCTGACCAGGTCACGAAATATTTCAGGTGTCATTCACAGCTGTCTCATAAACTCCCTCCCCCTCAGGGGGAGGGCTGGGGAGAGGGGATCAAATATAAACAGCTGCTTGATAATAGATCCCCTCTCCCTGACCCTCTCCCGAAGGGAAAGGGGACGCTCATTAAATCATACAGAAAAATAGCAGGTCATATAACGCCATCGCCCGCCTGCGCCGTGTGTTACCGGGACTGTCTCTTCAGTGAATTGCATGTTTCAGGCCGCCTTCTCGAGCAGCGGGTATATCTCGTCCAGCGAATCAATCACTGCATCCGGCGCCGCTTCGCGTATATCAACCCCGTGATTGTATCCGTAGCTCATGCAGACGATCTGGAAACCGGCCGCGCGTGCCGCGGCAACATCGCTGACGGAATCGCCGATCATCAGCGCGTTCGCCGGCTCGCAACCGAAAAACTCCGCAGCGTGCAGCAACGGCGCCGGGTCGGGCTTCTTCTTCGTTAATGTATCACCGCTGATTACAATAGAGAAATCATCATATACGCCGAGGTCTTTCAGCAACGGCTCGGTGAACTGTGCCGCCTTGTTGGTCACGCAGCCCAGCTTGTAGCCCGAGGCCTTGAGCATATCGATCCCTTCCCGCACACCCGGGTACAGGAAGGACCGTTTCGAGGTGTTCTCGGCATACAGGTCCATGAAGATCGGGTAGGCACGCTCGAAGTCGGCCTCGTCGGGCTCGCCCTTGAGCTGGCCGACCAGGGCCCGACGCACCAGCCGCTCGACACCGTTACCGACCCAGTCGCGGACACGCTCCTCGCCCCGGGGCTCACGCCCGAGTTGCACCATCATACTGTCCACGCAAAAAGCGAGATCCGGCACGCTGTCGACCAGCGTACCGTCCACGTCGATCAGGATCATTTCAGGTTTGCGCATGACTGTGGCTGTCAGCCAACGGCTTTGGCAATCTCGGCGCGCATGGCGTCGATGGTTGTCTTGTAATCATCGGCACCGAAGATCGCGGAACCGGCGACGAAGGTATCGGCACCCGCCGCCGCGATCTCGCCGATATTATCGATCTTGACGCCACCGTCGATCTCCAGGCGGATATCATGCCCGCTCTCGTCGATGATCCGGCGCGCCTCGCGCAGCTTGGGCAAGGCTTCCGGGATAAAGCTCTGGCCACCGAAACCGGGATTGACCGACATCAGCAGGATCATGTCGACCTTGTCGATGACATGTTTCAGGTAATCCAGCGGAGTTGCCGGATTAAATACCAGGCCGGACTTGCAGCCGCTGTCATGCACCAGGGACAGCGAACGATCGATGTGCTCGCTGGCCTCGGGGTGAAACGTGATATAGGTTGCGCCCGCCTTGGCGAAGTCGGGGATGATACGATCTACCGGCTTGACCATCAGGTGAACGTCGATGTCAGCCGTGACACCGTGATTACGCAACGCCTCGCAGATCAGTGGACCGATCGTCAGGTTGGGTACGTAGTGGTTGTCCATGACGTCGAAATGCACGATGTCTGCACCGGCCTCGAGTACGTGGGTGACTTCCTCACCCAGCCGGGCAAAGTCCGCCGACAGGATGGATGGTGCAATCTTGTAATCGGCCATGCTGCTGTCCTCGCTGAAATTTATTGCTGTACTGGCGAAAAAATGCAACGCGCACTGTACCTGAACAGGACGTTTATTTCAGCAATCCATACCGCTCGTTCAATCAGGCGAAATCAATTCATTGATTTTAAACATGATAATATGCCTGAAAAATCAGTCGGCACGGTGCCGACTGTGCAAATGGTCACAAACTGGCAGTGCGCGGTTCCGCAACCTGGCTGGCAGGTGTATGACTTTTCCTGAAAAATACAGTTGCTTAGGCCAGCCGTTACGACAGACGACAGGCTGGTCGGCTAACAGGCCGATACGTGTCCGGACCTTGCACGTGCCACACGTGCAACGATCGAATATCAGTGGTTACCGGAAGTGCTTGCACATCCCTGCGGCAAGTCTTATAAATGAATCAGGTCGACCGTTATCTGCCTCTCGGCTACATCAATACGGGCAGACATAGTGATTCGGGGGGGGTTCCTGTGAAGGCAAATGCTCGTCAACCAAACATCGGTGACTGGTTCCAGTCTATCAACGGTGATCGGTTTGAAATCGTTGCACGCGATGATGAGGAAGCCACGCTCGAGATACAGCATTTCGACGGCGCCATCGAGGAAATCGATTTCGACACCTGGGCCGAGATGGAAATTGATGCCATCGAACCGCCCGAAGACTGGTCCGGTTCCCTTGATATCGAGCGCGAGGATTACGGTGTCGACCTGGAGCTGACCGCACCCAACGATCACATCAACCCGCTTGACGACATAGAATAAGATCAGTAGCCAGTAACGAGTAGAAAGTTGAAAGTAGCGAGTCGAAAGGAATGAATAGATTTACAATCCAGCTATAATCTTCTCGTTATTCGCCACTTTCTACTCGTTACTGGCTACTTTCCACTTTCATAGTATCTTCATAGGCTTGCAATCGCCGCCACACGTCATTTAATACTATTAGGTTGATGCCGATAACCTCCCTGATGGCTACGGGAGGCAAATCATGGCAATGATCTACGACATGGTGACCGGCAAGGTTATTCACGACAGCGAATTCACCGGCAGGGTGACGGCACCGGAACACATCCCCGCCCCTGAACTGGCCGTCCACAAGTTCGAGGCAGGCACACCCATCGAGGAGATGTCGCCCGTCGACGCCTATATGGTGATGCTGCAGGATCTGCTGAAGAAGCTCTGACCCAAATACCCAGGGTACGAAGACGCCGCCCTGAATCCAGTTACGACAGTTATTGTGTCCGCCTGCGAGCAGGTTGCCGCAGGTACTCATATTTTGAGGTAGGAGCGGACGTTTTCCGCGAAACAGTCCTATGTGCTTTTATTCGCGCATGCCCCGGCAACTTCTCCTGCATCACCTAAAGTGCCTACTTTTGGTGCTCTATCTCCCGCATTGCCTGGTTCAGTGACACGATAATCGAAATAATCACCACGATCATGGCTTGCAGGGGTACCAGCCAGTCCGGCACCAGGATGGCCAGCAGCGCGCCCGATATGGCCCATAATGGAAACAGACGGGTGAAGAAAATCACCGGCTAACGGGTGTGCCGCCGTTGCACAGAACATAGCGCGGCAACTGCACCTCGCCCGCCTCGATCCTGGCCGGCAGGGCAGTCAATACATCGCCCGCACAGGGCCCGGCGATACAGACACCGTCTTCCCAGCGAAACAGGGCATCATGCGTGGCACACTGGATGTGCCTGCGATCAATGCTGAGGAACTGGTCCGGCACCCAGTCGAGCGGGCCGCCGGTGTGCGGACAACTGTTCAGGTAGACCCGCACCTCGCCGCCCTGGCGAACCACGAACAGGTCGAACAATCGGGAATCGCATTCGAGCGTGACCCCCTTGCTGCCGGGATCCTGCAGTTCATTGAATGCGCACAGGGAGAGGTAATCCGCATCGTTCATCCCGGGCAGCCTACGTCGGTTGCCGGTATTGTCAACTGGAGGCCGTGGTTATTCGGCGCGCACGACCCGGAAGCCGAGATTGTCGAGGCGCGTATCCTGGATGAGTTGCCCGCGCTTTGCGGACCGCAGGGTATCGAGCGGACTCGAATAGGCGCCGCCACGAACCACGCGCTGGGTGCAGTCCGGGGTTAGCCGGGCACTGCCGTCATCCGGCGCACCGATGTAGCTGTTGTGATAGCAGTCTGCAGTCCACTCCTGCGCATTACCGGACATATCGTACAGGCCGAAACGGTTTGCCTCGAAACTGCCTGTCGGCGCTGTCTGCTTGCCGTCCCAGCGACTGCCGCAATCGAAACAGTTGGCATGTGTGCCGCCCGTGCTGTCCGCCCACCAGTAACTGAAGACACCGCCAGCGCGTGCCGCATATTCCCACTCCGCTTCGCTGGGCAGGCGGTATACCTGCCCGGTCTGCTGCGACAGCCAGTCTGTATAGGCCACCGCATCATGCCAGGACACGTTGATGACCGGACGCTTGCCGCGCCCCCACGTTTCGTCATAGGGCAGGCGGCGTCCGGTGGCACGTGCAAAGCGGTCATACTCGTCAAAGGTGACCTCGCGCCTGCTGATGGAGAAGGCCTTGATCGTGACCATGTGCCGGGGCCCCTCGTCGAAATTCAGAGAATTCCCAAGGCTGCCCATCTGGAAACTGGCAGGCAGCAATTCAACCATGGCCGGACCCTTGCCGCCGCCCTTCAATGCGTCACGGAATGAACGACCGACCGGTGGCGGACCTGCCGGCGCAGGCGGTGACAAAACCGCTGCCTGCGGCATGGATGGTTTGGCAGGTAACGCCGACGGCTTGCTGCGCAAGGGTTGCGGACTGATAAATTCCGGCCGCGCAGGTGCCGGCCGACTGGCAGGAACGAACGTTTCGGCCTGCTGCGCAAGCGGTGCAGTTGGCGGGAAATCCGCCGCTGTTCCGGCGCCGGCTACCTTCACATCAGCTTTCGGCCATGGCCGCGGCGCACGGCCGGCGGGGAATCCGGGCGCTTCGCCGGAGGCCTGCACATCCCGCGACCGCAGCGGCACCTCGACGGACGCCGTCTCATCCGGCACCATCGTC
Organism: uncultured Ectothiorhodospiraceae bacterium; assembly: GCA_947258945.1. Taxonomy (GTDB): domain Bacteria; phylum Pseudomonadota; class Gammaproteobacteria; order UBA9214; family UBA9214; genus UBA9214. Next base: position 4,599 of record CAMYKJ010000021.1, on the reverse strand, counting down.
GTAGCATTCCTGTGGGCGACCTGCGGCAATTCCTTGCCACTCATCAGCCACGCGGCAAGACCGACCACACCGACGAGCAGCACCCCCGCAACAACTTTGACAGTTGCACGCTTGCCCCGTGGCGGATTATCCCGCGTACCCATGGCGCGCGCGGCTGTCATAGCCGATTCGGATATCAAGGGCGGCTGGCTTGCGGCTGGCGTAATTGTTTCCGAGTGTGGATCGAATTTATCCAGTGATGGCACATGCAAGGGCTCGCCGGTATCCACACCACCCGCCGGCAATGCACGCAGGCGCTGTACCTCGGCTGCCATCCGCTCACGCGCCGCTTCGGCCTCCGCCCGCAGGCGTACGGCGATCTTTACATTCTTGCGGCTTTCCTCGAGTTCGGCGCGCAGCTGCCCGGGATCCTCCAGGCGGCCGTTGCCGCCCGCCGTCATCAGGCCACGCGCGACCTCGACTTCGCCACGCAGTGCGTTCATTTTCACCCGGAGTTCGTGCTGGTCCTCAAGGGCGACATCACGCTCGTGTGACAGTTGTTTCAACTGATCTTCGAGCTGGGTAATCGCGGCTACCGCCTGTTCGTTCTGCTCCTGTATCGCATCGATCTCGGCCTGGCGTCGCGCCTTTTCCTGCTGGTCGAGTACGGCGATCTCTTCGTGTGCCTGTTGCAGTTCTGCCTGTACCCGCACCAGGTGTTCCTCGGTCCCGGCATGACTGTCCATTATGCTTTGTATACGTGAGCGTTCTTCTTCCCTGGCGGCATCGCGGGCCTGCTCGATGACCCCGGACTGGTCAGTCATGTTGGCTTCATGCTGCGTCGCGATGGTGGCAAGCTGTTCCTTGAGTTCCCGCTGGCGGGCAGCCATCTGCGCACGCTCCTCGGCCCGTGCCTGGCGTTCGTGATGGAGCTCCTCACGCAGGCTGTCCAGGTCATCAAGCGAGCTTTCGCGGGTCTTGTGGCTGTCCTGCGACACCTGTTCGAGCTTCTTGCGCAACCGGTCGATCTGGCCCTGCAGTTCCTTCTCGGTATCGTTCTTGCGTGTCAGCTCGCCGTGGGACTTGCTGAGCGATTCTGCATATTCCGTTTCGATTTGCCGCGCATGTTCCTCGCGCTGCTGCAGCATTTCCTGTGCATTTTCCAGCTGCTGGCGGAGCTGGCCGGCCTCCTCGTCCAGTAATTGCCGGGTTTCAGCGTCTGCCACTGCCGCCTGCTCCAGCGATGCGATCTGTCGCTCCTTGTTGCTGAGTTTCTGCCCTGCTGACTGGCTGCGTTGCCGTTCACTTTCTAGCTGTGCCAGTAACTCGGTCTGTCGGTCGTTCGCTGCCGTTGTCAGCTCTTCGACCTGCCGCTCCAGGGTAGCCGTTGCATCTTCGAGTTGCTGCCTGAGCGCGTCACGCTCCTCGACGGTTTGCCGATGCACTGCCTCCAGATCGTCCTGCGCCGCCTGCAGCGCCTCCAGCTGACCGGACAGGGCCTGCTGCTGTGCGGCTGCCTCGGCCAGCTGCTGGTCTGATTGCTGCCCTGACTCTGCCAGGGCCGTCTCGCGGACTTCCCCGGCCTGTTTCAGCTGTTCCTTCAGGTCCGCACTGGCCTGCTGCTCCGCCGCCAGTTCCTGTCGCAATTTGTCCAGCGTGACTTCATGTTCGGCCTGTTCTTCCAGACGCCCCTCCGCAGACCGCCGGCCTTCGACGAGCTCCAGGTTTTCCTCCTGCAGTGCCTTGATGGTTGCCTGTGCGGCTGACAGTTCACCTCCCAATGTATCCATCTGCCCTTCACGCTCGCGCTGCCGGTCGTTACTGGCCACGGATGCAGCATCCAGGTCGTCTTTCAAGCCGGTATTTGCAGCTTGCAGGGCGGCAAGCTGTTCCGATAACCGGCTGTTTTCCTCGCGTAGTGCCTGCGCGGCTGTATCGGTTTCTTCCTGCGATGAGGAACTTGTTGCAACTGTATCCTGCAGTTCACCCTCGAGCGCGGCCACCCGGCCGCGGGCAGCGGTCAAGTCGCCTTCCAGTTGCTGCCTGGCTGCAACCAGTTCCTGCAAGTCCTTTTCCGTTTTGCCTGATTGCGCCTCAAGCCGGGCCGCCCCGGCTGCAGCCTGTTGTTCCAGGGTCGTGTTTTTGTCCTGTTCGGCAATCAGGCTGCGCTGCATTTCGTCCAGCCGGGACTGCTGCTGTTCCTGCAGTGCCGTGATCCGGGCCTCCAACGCCTGTTTTTCTTCGGCATCCTTGCCGATGCAGGCATTTAATTCATCGATTCTTTCAGAGGACTCTTCCCGTTCAGCGCGCAACCGCTCCAGCTGGCCGTTCATATGCGCCATGGCTGCACGCTCGGTCGCCAGTTCAGCAGTCAGCGACGTATTATTCTCCTGCAGGCTGGTATTCTCGTCGCGCAGCGCGATTTTCTGCTCGTCCGCTTGCGCCTCGGGGGCAGCCCCCTCCTGCTCCGGTGTGTCCACGGATTTGACGCTGGCCATGCCTGCATTTTCATCCGCTGCACGATCCGCCAACAGCTGGTCGGGTATGCCATCCTTGAGGACATAGACATCGAAGCCCTTCTGGCCCAGCATGAATGCGGCCGAACCGCTGCGCTGCCCGGTATCACAGCAAATTACATAGCTTGTATTGAAAACCAGCTCGGGCAGTTCATTACGCAGGCTGACCAGCGGCAGGTTGACGCTGTCCTCGAATGAGCTGCCTGCATACTCGTCGGGCGTGCGGACATCCAGCCAGACCGCACCCTCAACTACCATCTTTGCAGCTGCCTGATAATGGATATACTTGAGATGTTGTGTCTTGAGCAGCTCATCGAAGTCCTGCTTGGCAAGCCGCATCAACAGGCCGTCGGTCAGCATGGTAATGGTGGCATTGCGCCGGACAGCCGATACCAGCGCCTCCTCTCCGAATGAGTCACCCCCGCCCAGTTCAGCCAGTACCTGCTCCGTCCCGCCCTCCCCACGGCAGGTCACCCTGCAGCGGCCCTCGTGGATGGTATAGAAGTAGTCACCCTCCTCACCCTGCGCGATCACCACATCGCCCTGTTCGACCGGAAAGGGCTTCATACGCATCAGCAGCCCCTGCAGCTTCGATGGCGGCAGCTTGCTGAATGTATCGATCTTGAGCAGGCGGCTCATCCAGTCGCCGGTGTCGTCGGCCTCCAGTTCAACTACCTCGGCGGTATTGAACTGGTCCCAGGTCAGGTAGGCATCCAGCACCCTGGAATCGATCCAGGCAATGACCGCCTTCTTGGCGACCCGGGCAGACACCGGTCGTGGCTGCTGGTGGACCATCGGGTGATGGCTGGCGTCCGAACCGGCCTCGACTTCGCCCGTGACCTTGTGGGCTGCATCGATGAGGTCGACTTTGCCCTCGAGGAGATAAATGGTGCGATCATCACGATCGCCCTTGCGGAACAGGTAGCGTCCGGACTTTACTACTTCAATGACAACCTTTGCGGCAATCTCGGCAAAACGCTCATCGGAAAGCGCGTTCAAAGGCACGAGATCCTGCAGGATTTTGATATTATGGGTTGCTTTTTTTGCGGCGCGCATGTCCACCTGTCCACTGCATCCAACGTATTGAAACCGGCCCGCGCAGGGCCATCCCTGTGACACAATACTGCTAGCAGGTTATCGGCTGAAACCGCTTGAAATTTAGATAAATTGCGTAGTTCAGGGCCAGCCACCGGAGCAACGGAAATGTCCGCCGTCTGCACACCTTGTTCGCACGGCACCACCTGCCAGATCACGCCCGGAAACTATCGGCCATGAGTCGAGAATCTGTCTCCCCACCCGGCCGGATTGTGAGCCATGCACGGTAATATTGCCTTTTCATCCGTTGCGGCCCGGTACCGTGCGACCGCCCGCAAAACCGTGGTCGACGGTTGCCGGCGAGCCGGCGTACCTCTACACACAGGCAGCAGCAACCGAACCAGGTCAATCGAAATGGACACACGCCATGAATACGGGCGGGCTGTCACGCAGGACTGCGGCGGCGGCAGTCAGATGCAGTTGTGAACAGGTACAGGAAAATGGCGGTTAACGCCTGCTACATCACCAATACACAAACCTGTCTGTCGTTGCATGAACGCCAACGGGAAGATAAATACTGTTAGAATACCTGTAATTACAGTGTTTTTCTCACTTTGGAATATAATCAGGACACAATCGTGGACCACGCGGATACTGCATCACGTGACTGACTGTTTCGCACACGCCAATGGCACGGGTGATGAAAATACTGCAATAGAAGGCATTTCCTGTGAATTAACGCTTTAACATTTTTCTTATTGTGCTATCTTACGCGTGCAGTTTTTCACTTACCTAGTCAGAGGAGCATTATCGAATGGCTGTGAAAAAGAAGGCGACGGCTCGAAGGAAGACAACCGCAAAGGCTGTAAAGAAGCCGACCACCAAGTCAGAAACCCTCACTTATATTGCTGAGAAGACTGATCTGACCAAGCGGGATATCAGCGAGGTTTTCGATGCACTTTCCTTACTCATGAAGCGTGATCTCAAGCGCGGTCCGGGAGTTTACACAGTTCCCGGCCTGATGAAGGTCAAGGTTGTTCGCAAGCCGGCCACCAGGGCACGCAAGGGC
>CAMYKJ010000020.1 GCA_947258945.1 uncultured Ectothiorhodospiraceae bacterium | reverse complement strand
GCAATAAAAAAGGGCGACGGCAGCCAGTGGCCAACCGTCGCCCCTCTGTCCGGTAACCTGAGAGAGTTGCTGCACCCTCCCAGCGGGTGCAGATCCCCTTCGGTGGGCCGCACTGCGGCCGCTCTCCAGAGTCAACTTCTGCTGCGGTCCGTTTGCCTGAGCGTTTCCGGGCGTGTTGCGCCTTCGGCGGTTGCAGCCGGTAGCGGCTGGAACTCTCTCCCGCGACAGAGTTACGTTGAGGCGCAAATATACCTGCGCCCGCGACGGAGTTCCATATATAAGGAGGGATGCCCGAAATGGGTGTCGATATCGGGCTCGTCGCCCTTTACTGAATTAAACCGCCCACGGCAGCACACGGAAAAACATTGAAAAATAAATAGCTTAGTGGATATATTCCCGCGCACCCGTGTGGACCCCGTGACCATTTTAAATCCGCTTCGCGCCGGCAGGCCCGTCCCCGCGATGGCGGGGAGCGCTCTTGCGATAATTCCCCATATTTCAGTGTTTTTCCGTGTGCTTCCGTGGCCAATTTTATTTAAAAACCCGGCCCTGCACTTTCCCCTTGGCCAGCCGAAAATTTGCAGGCACCCGCCGTAGCTGGATTTTTATTGCGGCCGCGCAAGAGCCGGCAGGTCGCCGGCAAGACCCATGGCATGGCGCATCAGGGCGTGCCTGACCGGCGCGGTAAGGCCCACCAGCGACAGACCGGCACCGCGCAACCGGCCGGCGGGCAGATTTACGTTGCTGAACAGGCGGTTGATGCCATCCATGGCCGTCATCATGAGCTGGTTGTCGCTGCGGCGCCAGCGCTCGTAGCGGCGCAAGGTATGCAGGCTTCCCGTGTCCCTGTTTCCTGCGCGCGCCTCCAGCACCACCCCGGCAAGCACCGCGGCATCGAGCAGCCCGAGGTTGACGCCCTGGCCGGCGAGCGGGTGGATGGCATGCGCCGCATCGCCCAGCAGTGCCACACGCTCCTGTACGTAGTGCACGGCATGCTGCCGTACCAGCGGCCAGGTCTTGCGCGGCCCTGAATCGACGATGTCGCCCAGCCGGTGGTCGAATGCGTTTGCAAGTGCCGCGTGGAAGGCATCCTGGTCGAGCGACTCAATACGCTCGACATCGTCTTCCGGCAGGGTCCAGACGATGGAACTCCAGCCGTCCGCAAGCGGCAGGAAGGCCAGCGGCCCGCCCGGCAGAAAGCGCTGCCAGGCGGTGTTCATATGCGGCAGGGCGGTGTGCACGCGTGCCGCCAGGCTGGTCTGGTGATAATCATGACGACGCACCTCGATGCCGAGCCGTTCGCGCACCGGCGAACGCGCACCGTCGGCCGCGGCAAGCAACGGTGCGGACAGGCTGCGACCGTCTTCCAGCGTAACGACCACCCGGTCAGCAACGCAATCGATCTCCGCAAACAGGGACGGGCAGTACAGATCGACGCCGTCCAGCGTCTGCAGCCGGTCCTGTAATGCAGCCAGCATGATACCCGGTTCGATGATGTGGCCGAGCCAGGGCACGGCGAGCTCCGCGCAGTCGAAGTGCAGGACGCCGTCGCTACCGGCATCCCATACTTCCATGTCGGTGAATGCACACACCGGTTGCGCGGCAATTGCATCCCATACTTCCAGCGAGCGGAAAATCTGTTCCGAGGCGCGCGTAATGGCGTAGACCCGCGGATCGGTGCCGATCCTGATGTCCGGCTCCCGCGCCTCGACCAGCGCAACCCGCAGACCGGACCGGCCAAGGGCACAGGCCAGTGTGCCGCCGACGATGCCGCTGCCGATGATGATTACGTCATACTGGTCCATGGATGCCATTTCAATTCCAGCCCCCGTTATTCCCGCGCAGGCGGGAATCCAGTCCGTCTGTTTACCGCCTGCTTGTAGAAATGTTTGGTTTGTTTATGTCTAGTGGTTAGTTTGGTAGTCCAGAACACTTTTTGTCGCTGGATTCCCGCCTGCGCGGGAATGACCCGAAGTTTACTACATGCCTGTACACATCTTCTCCCGTATCCAGGTAGTGCATGACGTGGTAGGGAGCGTTCCACGCAGTGAAAATGTGCACGGCATAATGGTGCACAAAGTACGCCCTGCAGGCGGCATTTCTTCACAACGGCAATCCCCGCGCCAGGCGCGGGGTGCGACCCGAGCGGCCCATGGTCAGCCGTGTCAGCAGACGTTTGGCCGGCGGCAACAGGTCGAGTGCCAGCATGCCCGCACTGCGCACCGCACCCAGTGCGGGGAGCGGCAAGGTAAACAGGCGTGCAAGACCATCGGTAAACAGCGTGACATTCCTGTGGTCGCGCTGCCGCCATTCGCCGTAGCGCGACAGCACCGCCGCCGCACCGATGTCCTCGCCCCTGCGCCTGGCATCGACCAGCACCTCGGCAAGCACTGCGATATCGCGCGCACCGAGGTTGAAACCCTGTCCAGCAACCGGGTGCAGTGTATGCACGGCATTACCCACGAGGGCCAGCCGGTCGGCCACGGAGGCCGTCGCACTCACCAGTCGCAACGGCCAGGCCTGGCGCCTGCCGACCCGCTGCAGTCGACCAAGCCGCTGACCGAAACGTTCCTGCAGCTGCGCAAGAAACGTGTCGTCGTCCAGCGCCATCACGTCATCCGCCTGGTCCGCTGCAACCGTCCACACCACAGCGCAGCGCTGTTCACTCATGGGCAACAGCGCAACCGGTCCCTCCGGGGTAAAGCGTTCATAGGCAACATGGTTATGCGGCAACTGGGGTGTCACGTTGGTCACAATCGCTGTCTGCCGGTAGTCCGTCTCGCGACAACCGATGCCGGCCTGCTCGCGCAGGGTCGAGTCCGCACCGTCGGCCGCCACCAGCAGCGGCGACAGCAAGCCGGTTTTATCGTCGCCCCGGGTGACCTGCACGCTCACCGATGTGCCGGAATGCACCACCCCGGTCAGTGCGGCCGGACAATAGACATCGACATCGTCGGCGCGGGCAACGGCCGCATCCAGCACCACACCGATCGCACGCGCCGGGACCACGTAACCGATGGCCGGCAGACCCTCGGATTCACGATCCATGTGCACCATGCCCGGTCGGCCCCGGTCCGAAACATGGATGCTGTGGATGGCGGTGGCCGCATCGGCCAGCTCGTCCCAGAGCCCCAGCCCGTCGAAGATGCGCCGGGTACCCCATGCCAGCGCGATGGCACGCTCGTCATAACCCGCATCTTCCCTGACCTCGCGGCGTGTCGCCTCGACTACGGCAATACGCATACCCTGGCCGGACAGGGCACACGCCAGGGCGGCCCCGACCATGCCGCCGCCGTTGATGATGACATCGTATTGCTTCATGAGACCGGACAGGACATGGCAGGGTCAGGCTGCCGCCATCAATGCCTCGATTTCGGCCACCGTCTTCGGTGCGGCCTCGGTCAGTACTTCCGGGGCATCCCGGGTCACGAGCACGTCGTCCTCGATGCGGATACCGATGTTCCACCACTTTTTCGCCACACCGCGACTGCCGGCCGGGATATACAGACCGGGCTCGACGGTCAGCACCATGCCCGGCTCCAGCACCCGCCATTCACCCCCGACCTTGTAATCGCCGACGTCGTGGACATCCATGCCAAGCCAGTGGCCGGTACGGTGCATGTAAAAGCGCCGGTAGGCATCTTTCCTGACGAGGTCGGCCTGCCGGCCCTTGAGGAGGCCAAGCTTGAGCAGACCGCGTGTCAGCGTCCTGACCGCGGCGACATGCGGTGCATTCCAGTGATTGCCCGCCCGCACCTGCCGGATAGCGGCCTTCTGGGCTGCCAGCACCACGTCATACAGGTCCTTCTGGGCCGCGGAGAAACGTCCGTTGACCGGGAACGTCCGCGTGATATCGGATGCGTAGCAGTCATATTCCGCACCGGCATCGATCAGTAGCAGGTCGCCGTCCTCGAGCCGGTCGCTGTTGCGCGTGTAGTGCAGGATGCAGCCGTTTTCGCCACCACCGACGATGCTCGGGTAGGCCGGCACCATGCCGGCGCGGCGAAACTCATGCAGCAGCTCGGCCTCGATCTCGTATTCATACATGCCAGGACGGCAGGCCTGCATGGCACGAATGTGTCCACTGCACGCCACCTTTGCTGCCTTGCGCATGGCCCTGACCTCGGCACGGTTCTTGTACAGACGCATGTCATGCAGCAGGTGCTCGAGGGCAATGAACTTGTCCGGCGTCCGGGCACCGCGGCGGTTACCCTCGCGTATACGGCGCACCCATTCCATGACGCTCTTGTCGAATTCCGGTCGTGCGCCCATGGTGTAAAAGACCTGTTCCCGGTCTTCCATGAGACCCGGCAGGATGTCATCGATATCGGCAATGGGGAAGGCATCGTCGGCACCGTAGTCGTCAACGGCACCTTCCGTGCCGGCCCGGGGACCGACCCAGGTTTCCATGGTGGGATCACGCTCGCGACAGAACAGCAGGAATTCGCCATGCGGTCGGCCGGGTATCAGCACGGCCACGGCCTCCGGCTCGCTGAAACCGGTCAGGTAATAAAAATCGCTGTCGGCCCGGTACGGAAACTCGACATCGCGGTTTCGCACCAGCTCCGGCGTGGTCGGCACGATCGCAATCGAGTCCTTGCCCATGAGGCGCATCAGCTGTTTGCGACGGCGACTGAATTCACTCTGCGTAATCATGTCACATCCTGTCTACTGCAATCTCGACGAGACCGGCACGGCCTGCAGTTCCTGGTACAGCAGCAGCACGCTGATACGGAGGTACTCGACGATTTCCGCATAGGCGACCTCGTCATCCTCGTTCGGCGCCTCGGTAACAAAACCCGCATGTGAAATATCGTAAAAGTCCTTCATGACTTCCTCAACCATCTCGGTTGTGGCGGCACCCTGCCGCACACCGCCCAGGGCCAGGCCATAGAGGAAGCCCTCGCACCATTCAGACAGGGCCCGCGTGCGCACCGAGAGGGGTGCGCTATCCGCCGGCAGCAGCACATCAAAACCCAGGGATTCGTCATTGAACTCGCCCAGTATATCGTTCTGCAGGCCATCCAGCAGTTCACGACATTCCTGTGCCGCAGCGCTCAGGGTATTTTCGGCGCCAAGCAGGTGCTCGAGCCAGAGATCCGGCGCACTCCTCCCGCCGGCCGTAACCGTGCCACATAACAGTCCGTGCGCTTCCGCCGCACCACTGTCCGCTGCGGCCGCCAGCAGTCTTTTCTCGAGCGTCTCGTAGTTAGCGGATTTCTGTGTCACAGCACTACCCCTTGATCTGTATATGATTGATTATCGCACAGTCTCATACATTTCCCGCTGCGTGCCAATATGTTCGCTCCTGCACCATAAATGTGACATGCCCGCAGGCAGTTCCCTGCGGATTCGTCAATATTGACCCGCCCGGGTAACCACACTATATTGGCCGCATGTCAAAGAAGATCAAACCAGTCGTCGAGGAGGAACTTGCCTACCTCGAGGAGAAGGTCGATTCCCTCGTCACGGTTGTCGAGCAACTCATGAAAGAAAATCGCTCTCTGCGCACACAGCAGGAAACCCTTACCATGGAACGGGCCGGCCTGCTGGAAAAGCATGACCAGGTACGTAACCGGGTCGATGCCATCGTCACCCGCCTCAAATCGCTGGAGACAGGCGCATGAGCACCGATGCCGTCAAGGTAAAGATCCTCGACAAGGAATACCTGGTGGCCTGTCCGCCCGAAGAGGAACGCGCACTGCAGGCATCCGCGCGTCACCTCAGCGACAAGATGACTGAAATCCGCAAGAGCGGCAAGGTCGTCGGCGTTGACCGTATCGCGGTGATGGCTGGCCTGAATATCGCGCACGAGGCCATCGAGTCGGGTATCGGACCCGGCGCTGATACGTCCCGTGATGCGGGCACCCGTCTGAAGAAACTGAACAAGAAAATTGACAAGGCCCTTGCGCAATACCGGCAAGCCGAATTCAACTAGCCGTCGCACGCCACCTGAACCGAGGCCTGTAAAGCAAACCGGATATTGACCGATTTAGTCTGGGCATCCCCTGCTGTGCACGAGAGTGGCTTAGATCTCCTTGAGCCTAATCACCAACTCAGGGGACTAATGCTGGTACTGTGTGCATGTCCGCCACGTACGGAAAGCCTGATGTATCACTGCCGTCCCCGTCTTGAACCTCTGGTTCAAGGGCAACAGCCACAACGGCACAAGTGGAGGATGCCCCTCTCTACAACCTGTCCCGGTAGCGCGCATGGCTGACCGACAAGCATTACGCCAGGGAATCCGCGACCGGCGCCGGGCGATTCCGGCCGCAACTGCGGAGAGATTTGCACACCGCCTGGCAAAAAACGCGCGCCATTACCCCTTTCTGCTGAACAGCCGGCATATCGCGGGGTTCCTGCCCGCCGATGGTGAAATGGACCCCCTGCCCCTGATGCAGCACCTCTGGACGCTGGGAAAAAGGATCTACCTGCCGGTACTGGTTCCCTTCAAGGGCGACCATCTCTGGTTCGCGCGGTTCGAGCCGGGCGATGAACTGGTCTACAACCGTTACGGTATCCTCGAGCCGGTCGGCCGGGACCTGATCAAGGCGACCGCACTGGACCTGGTACTTACCCCGCTGGTTGCCTTCGATACCCGCGGACACCGCATCGGCATGGGTGGCGGTTATTATGATCGCAGCTTTTCGTTCCTGCAGCGGCGCACGCACTGGCGCAAGCCGCGGCTGCTGGGCATTGCCTATGAACTGCAGAAACAGCGTGCGATCGGTGTCGATCACTGGGACATACCGCTGGACGCCATCGTGACGGAGGATGCGCTGTACACAGCCGGCAAAGAACCGCGGATACGCGCTGCAACTGGCAGACTGATTCTGACTGATTAATATGCTCTCGTCATGGCGGGTGCAGCGTGGCAATCCCGTGCTCTGGCGCAAGTGAACCGGACACTGCCTGGTCATATTGTTCCTTGCACTGACTACACCCCTTATTTGTATCATTTTTGCAACAAGCAGAGGTTAATCGAATGAATTACTGGTTGATGAAATCGGAACCGGATGTGTTCGGTATCGACGACCTGATGAAAGCACCCGGCAAGACCGAACCCTGGGACGGTGTACGAAACTACCAGGCACGGAACATGATGCGTGATGAAATGAAAAAGGGTGACCCGGTGTTTTTTTATCATTCAAACTGCAAGGAGCCGGGTATCGCGGGCATTATGAAAATAGTCCGCGAGGGTTATCCTGACCACACGGCTTTCGATCCCGATGAGAAATATTTTGACGCCAGGAGCGATCCCGACAACCCGCGCTGGTACATGGTCGACGTGAAACATGTACGCAAACTGAAACGCGTCATCACGCTGACCGAACTGAAATCACACCCGCAACTGTCCGGCCTTGTACTGGTACGACGCGGTAACCGTCTTTCCATCATGCCGGTATCGAAAAAACAGTGGGACTTCATCCTTTCCCTGGAATGATCAACCGGTGCATACACTGCGTGCAGTGTCGGTAAATTTCACACACCAACCTCCACGACCCGCAGTGTAAATCTCTTAAGTTACTGTTTATAAAATACTATCGCGCCTGTTATACAAACTGGTAACACATATATACCTGCCTTGTATTCCTCGTAAAGTGTTAACTATCCCGTAATAAAGTGACGCATTGCGTCACCTTTGCAACTTGCCCTGCATTCAACAGCAATAACCGCCGCTAACCGCCGCACATAAAACATGAGCAGTGCACCGGGCGCACAGCACGCGCCAACGATGGCAGCGCATGCAAAATTGATCTGCACCCGCGTGCATGCACAACGCATCATGCAACGATGCAAAACATCCCGGTAAACATTTGCTAAAAAAAAGTTTGCAGAGTTACTAAACATCGTTTCAAAACGGTCGATAGCAGTTTGAATATCAATAACAAAAAACTGGTAATTTGTAATTAGTTGTTTATACTCAGCTTGGGCAATTCAAATGCAATGGAG
>CAMYKJ010000019.1 GCA_947258945.1 uncultured Ectothiorhodospiraceae bacterium | reverse complement strand
CCTGACCTGACGCGTCAGTTTATGCAGGATGAAATGCTGGATAATCTGTCTGCATTGAACGAAATCCTCGGCCACCTGGCCAGCGATAATCTTGATGCGGCGGCTGACGTTGCGGAAACCAGGATGGGCAAGAGTTCAATGGGAAAACACCATGGCACCGGTATGGGGCCGGGCAGGTTCATGCCGTTTGAAATGCGCAAAATCGGTCGGGGTATGCATTTTGCGGCATCAGATTTTGCGCAGGTCGCCAGACAGGGCGACAAACAAGGCGCCTATGCTGCCTTGCAGAAATTAACCACTGCCTGTGTGCTGTGTCATTACAGCTATCGCACACAATGATAGTAAAAGTCGGGATAAGCCACGCATATCCTGTTTGTAACACATGCCCCGATGACCAGGGGCCATGAAAATCTTTTGCCTCGTGTCCTCGCGGCCATGTTCCCCGATGAGGACGTACGCCATGAGATTATCCTCAAACTGTCGGCCTGTGGCGCGTAGTCATTCCACCGTGGCCGTGCGCGGGTGCAGCTCGGTATCCTCAGACTGGCATGGGCCCGGCCGGAGGGGCTGGATGAGTTCGTTGATCTGGCCTGCAAGGAATATCGTGACCTGTTGTGTGCGGCCGAATATCCCCTGTCTTCACGTGACTGCCGACTGAAACAACGTGACCTGGAAAAATACAAACACTTTCAGGAAGAAGAGTCAGCCCGGTATGATGCATGGCTTGAGCAGGTATTATCTGCTGACAACCGATAACCGGGCAAGAACATGGAAATGGACGACACGATCAATGTACTGGGCGAGCCGCTGGTGCCGTGTGGCGAAGATCCTGTTACCGGCTTTTTTCGCGACGGGTACTGCAATACCTGTGATGACGACACCGGTTCGCACACGGTCTGTATAGAGGCTTCACAGGAATTCCTGGAGTTCTCCCGTTTTCGCGGCAATGATCTTTCCACGCCTGCACCCAAACACGGCTTTCCCGGCCTGAAGCCGGGCGATACCTGGTGTGTCTGCGCCGCACGCTGGCTCGAGGCGCATCAGCATGGTCGTGCGCCGCGCGTATACGTTACCCGCACGCATCAACGTGCACTGGAGATCGTGCCGATGGAATTGTTGCGTGAATATGCGGTCGATCTGAATTGATCGCTGCCAGGAAGCTTCACCTGTTCAGCAAATCATTTATACATGCGACTGATTAAAGTTATTGCCGATTCCGGCCACCTGGATACGCTGGCCAGTATTGCCAGGCAGTACGATATTGTCGATAGCTGGCAGGGCGCCGCCGGCGAAGATGGCCGCATCATGTTTCACATGCTGGTCAGCGATGTGAAGCGCCAGTCGGTGGTTGATGCCCTGCAGAATGTGCTTGGCTCCAGTGAAACCGCTCGCATCATCATCCAGCCGGTGGATGCCGTGTTGCCGCGCCCGGCAGCGCCTGTGGAAAAGGGTAAAAAGGTCACTGCCGCAGGCAGCCAGACGCGCGAGGAACTGTATGACAAGATCGCGCGCGGAGCGGTGCTGGACAGCACATTCATCCTGCTGGTTTGTCTGTCAACCGTGGTGGCCTCCGTTGGTATGCTGGAAGCAAACGTGGCCGTTATCGTCGGCGCCATGGTCATTGCGCCGCTACTCGGGCCGAATATTGCATTCGCCTTTGCTACGTCGCTTGGCGACCGGGTACTCATGTGGCGGGCGATCAGGACCAATGCTGCGGGCGTGGGCATGACCTTGCTGATGTCGATCGTGACCGGGCGTATCTGGCAGGGCAGTCTCGACAATGCCGAAATCATGTTGCGTACCGATGTCGGCCTTGCCGGGGTGGTGCTGGCGCTGGCCTCGGGCGCGGCCGCCGTGCTCTCGCTTATCACCGGCCTCTCCAGCGCGCTGGTGGGAGTGATGGTTGCCGTAGCACTGTTACCACCGGCGGCAACACTGGGCATGATGCTGGGCGGCGGGCAGTTTTCCGCCGCGACCGGTGCGGCCCTGTTGCTTGCAGTTAATGTCGTCTGCATTAACCTGTCCGCGAAACTGATGTTTCTGTTCAAGGGCGTGAAGCCGCGCACCTGGCTGGAGAAGACCCAGGCACGGCAGTCGGTGGCCATCTACATTACGGTGTGGATTGTATTGCTCACACTGCTGATCATCGCAATCGTGCTGCGGCACCGGGTGCTGGCTTGAGTAAAAGTAGTTGCCACAGAGAACACAGAGAAAACATAATTATATGCAGTGACGTTCCGATGTTGAAATAATCCTCTTGTCATTCCCGCCTGGTCGCTACCGGCATCCTGCCTCTCGCGACACTTGTACCTCCCTGTACATCGCGCGGGAATGACAAATTAGTCGTATTTCTTTGCGCCTTAGCGTCTTGGCGCGATATGGGTTTCTTTGAAACTACGACCCGTTGTGATCATCCGGCCAGTTGAGGACGATCAGGAACAGGCCGCCGATCAGGCCGAACCAGCTCAGTAACGGGGCGCCCAGCACCATGGACGGCGCATAACCGTCGAGGCCATAAATCACGGCGGCCGCGATCAGCAGGCCGGTGCCGACTACCGTGCCCGCGGTGCGCCGGTTGGCGTTGCGGACTTCGCGGCGCAGCTGTTTGAGCTCCTGCGAGCTCCATTCCACCTGCAGCTTGCCGGAGGTGGACTGCTCGAGGTAGCGATGCGCAAGCACGGGTAATTCCGGCAGCAAGTCGGACCATGCCGGCACGCTGTCTTTCAGATTGCGCAGCAGCGAACGCGCACCGAGCTGTTCGCTCATGTTGCGCTCCAGGAACGGTTTGGCGGTCTCCCACAGGTCGAGGTCCGGGTAAAGCTGCCGGCCCAGGCCCTCGATGTTCAGCAGTGTCTTCTGCAACAGTACCAGTTGCGGCTGCACTTCCATGTTGAAGCGCCGCGCGGTCTGGAACAGGCGCAACAGCACGTTGCCGAAGGAGATTTCCTTCAATGGTTTCTGGAAGATCGGTTCGCACACCGTGCGGATGGCAGACTCGAATTCATCCACGCGCGTGTCACCCGGCACCCACTCCGATTCCACGTGCAGTTCGGCTACACGCCGGTAGTCGCGGTTGAAGAAGGCGAGGAAGTTTTCCGCCAGGTATTTCTGGTCGACCGGGTTGAGCGTCCCCATGATACCGAAGTCGACGGCCTTGTAGCGTCCGTCGCGGCCGATAAAGATATTGCCGGGGTGCATGTCGGCATGAAAAAAGTTGTGCCGGAACACCTGCGTGAAAAAGATCTCCACACCGCGCTCCGCCAGCAGTTTCAGGTCGATGCCGCTGGTGTGCAGGGCATCGATATCGCTGATCTGGATGCCGTGGATGCGCTCCATGACCATGATCTCGGGACGGCAATAGTCCCAGTAGACCTTCGGTACATACAGCAGGTCGGTGCCGGCGAAATTGCGGCGCAGCTGCGAGGCATTGGCGGCCTCGCGCAGCAGATCGAGCTCGTCGTAGAGGGTCTTTTCGAATTCGCAGACCACGTCGCGCGGATGCAGGCGCTTGCCATGTTGCCAGTAGCGTTCGGCCAGACCTGCCACGGTATGCAACAGGCTGACATCGCGCTCGATGTGCCGGCGCACGTTCGGCCGCAGCACCTTGATGACGACTTCCTCGCCGCCCTTCAGCCGCGCAGTGTGGACCTGGGCGATGGAGGCCGAGGCCAGCGGGGTTTCGTCGAATTCGTCCAACAGGCTCTCGACCGGCTGGCCGAACTCCTGCTCGATGCGCTGGCGGGTGATACTGCCCGGGAATGGCGGGACATCGTCCTGCAGGCGTGCCAGTTCGTCGGCGATGTCGTCCGGCAGCAGGTCGCGTCGCGTGGACAGAATCTGGCCGAACTTGACGAAGATGGGGCCGAGGTCTTCCAGCGAACGACGGATGCGCACGGCGCGCGGGCCGCGCTTGCGCGGTACCCAGTTCCAGGGCGCCAGGTAGTAAAGAATGCGGAATGGCCGGAACAGGTGTGTGGCAAGGATGATCTCGTCCAGGCCGTGTTTGGCCAGTACGTAGTTGATGTGGATGAGCCGGACGATCTGCTTCGGACTGATCATGCCTGTTCACCCGGCGTGGCGGATTTTTTCCCGAGACGTGACACGTGCGCGGCCAGCCGGTCGACATCCATCACGAGTTTCGTGACGTCCGCGCAGAAATTCTCGATTTCGATGCGTGCCGGCAGCACCCGCATCTCTTCCTGCAGGTATTCGGTCGTATTCTGCTGTGCAGTTGCACTGCCCTGTCTGAGCAATTCACCGGCACGGCGCACGGCATTGCCGGCATGATGTGCGAACATGTCGCCGGTCAGGTGCGAAAGCTGTTCCTCCCAGTCGATGTCCATGCCATCGAGGATGTCCCGGAAGGCCTGGCCGCTTTCCATGTCGCCCGTGATCTCCACCTCGCCGGAAAACAGCGCACGCTCCTTTTGCCGTCCCAGTCCGACACGGGCAAGCCCGATCGGCGTGCCGCTGAGCGTTGTGTCCGGGGTGGCATCGCAGTGACCGGTAATGGTTACGCCGTCACTGTTCGGCAGTGCATACAGCGTCAGGTCGAGACCGCGCAATTCGATGGCGATGCAGTGCACGTCGAGTTGCGTCATGCGCGTCCACGTCTCCGGGTCGAGGCGCAGGTAGCGGTTGATGGCCGCGTCCAGTCCGGCGACGACCCCCGCGGGCAATTTCACAGCCGGTAGCCCCGGTGAACGGCGACGATGCCGCCGGTCATGTTGTGGAAGTCGCAACGTTCAAAACCCGCCTGCTGCATCATCGACAGCAGTGTTTCCTGGTCCGGGTGCATACGGATCGATTCGGCCAGATAGCGGTAGCTGTCTTCGTCCCCGGCGATCATACGGCCGAGTTTCGGCAGGATATTGAGGGAATAGAAATCATAGGCCGGCTTCAGTGCGGAGACCGGTTTCGAGAACTCGAGTACCAGCAGGCGGCCGCCCGGGCGCAGCACGCGGTAGATGGATTCGAGCGCGTCCGGCTTGTCGGTGACGTTGCGCAGACCGAAGGCAATGGTGACCAGGTCGAAGCTGCTGTCGGTGAACGGCAGCTGCTCCGCGTTGACCTGCGCAAAGGTGACGTTGCCGGAGATGCCGTGGTCGAGCAGTGTGCGCCGCCCCCTGGCCAGCATGGCGGCATTGATGTCGGTCAGTACCACGTGACCGTCCTTGCCGACGCGCGGCGCCATCAGGCGCGCGATATCGCCGGTGCCGCCGGCCAGGTCGAGTACCTGCTGACCTGGCTGGATGCCCGACATGCCGATAGCGAAGCGCTTCCACAGACGGTGAATGCCTGCGGACATCACGTCATTCATCAGGTCATAGTTGTCGGCGACCGAGTCGAACACGCCCCGCACATGCTGCGCCTTGTCCTCGACGGGTACTTTCCGAAATCCGAAATGGGTGGTCTTGTCCGCCATGCGCCTGCTCATTCGCTATTCATCGGTGGTAACGATTAGATGGCTTGTCATTGCGAGTTACGAAGTGACGAAGCAATCTCCGGATATGATCTCGTATTTATGAGATTGCCACGCTACGCTCGCAATGACGAGGATAATTTCAAGTCATCAGCGATCATCTAATGTACCGCAAAGACGCAGCGTACGCAGGGATATTGCTAATATGTGTGCTGCTGGAAGCGCTTCAGCGTCAGATCGGGTTCTGTCCCGGTTCCCTGCGCTGGTGGCCGGCTGCAGCGAGCTTGTCGAGGTATTCCTGCCAGTAACGGTCGTGATTTTTGCCGAGGTCGTAGAGTGTTTCCCAGGAATAGATGCCGGTGTCGTGGCCGTCATCGAAAGACGGCTGGATGGCATAACTGCCGACCGGCTCGACAGCGGTGATGTTGACGTCTTCCTTGGCGAGCTGCAGTACGCCCTGCCCGGGCCCGTGTCCCTGCACTTCCGCAGAGGGCGAGTGCACGCGCAGGAACTCGTAGCTCAGCTTGAAGGTTTCGCCGTCTGCGTAGCTGATTTCGAGAATGCGCGACTTCTGGTGCAGGTTGATTTCGGTGGGTTTGGGTGTGTCGGTCATGTCTGTCTCGTGATTACATTGTTTTCGATGCCCTCTCCTTCATGCCCGCACTCCGGGTATTCCGGGAGAGTGTTATGGAGAGGGGGTAAATTTGATTCTAATATGATCCCTCTCCCCGGGAGAGGGGAAATATTTTTTGTCAGCCTGCGTCATGCTGCATTGAATGATTACTCTGAAGTGCATTCAAAGTATATAGCGACTCAGGTCCTCGTCCTTGACCAGCGAGTCGAGGTGCTCGTTGACATAGCCCACGTCGATCATGACACGACTGCCGGCCTTGTCGGTGGCCTCGAACGACAGCGTCTCCAGCAGGCGCTCCATGACGGTATGCAGCCGCCGCGCACCGATATTCTCGGTACGCTCGTTGATCTGTGTAGCGATTTCGGCAAGGCGCTCGATACCGTCAGCGGCAAATTCCAGCTGCACGTCTTCCGTGGCGAGCAGCGCGCCGTACTGTTCGGTCAGCGAGGCGTCCGGTTCGGTCAGGATGCGCCTGAACTCCTCGGTACCGAGGTCATGCAGCTCCACGCGGATCGGCAGCCGGCCCTGCAACTCCGGGATCAGGTCCGAGGGTTTGGCCAGGTGAAAGGCGCCGGAGGCGATGAACAGGATGTGGTCGGATTTTACCATGCCGTGCTTGGTCGACACGGTGCAGCCTTCCACCAGCGGTAACAGGTCGCGCTGCACGCCCTCGCGCGACACGTCCGGTCCGCTCGTCTCGCCGCGCTTGGTGACCTTGTCGATCTCGTCGATGAAGACGATGCCGTTCTGCTCGACGTTTTCCAGCGCATTCAGCTTCAGATCGTCCTCGTTGACCATTTTCGCCGCTTCTTCCTCGGTCAGCAGGCGCATGGCATCGCGAATGCGCAGCTTGCGCTTTTTCGTGCGGCCGCCGCCGAGATTCGAAAACATGTCCTGCAGCTGGCTGGTCATGTCTTCCATGCCGGGCGGTGTCATGATCTCCACGCCGACGCGAGCGACCTCGACCTCGATCTCGATTTCCTTGTCGTCCATCGCCCCCTCGCGCAGGCGTTTGCGGAATTTCTGGCGGGTCTCGTTATCGGGCGGCGTGTCCTCGCCGACCGCCAGGCTGCGCGGTGCCGGTAGCAGCGCGTCGAGGATGCGTTCCTCGGCGGCGTCTTCCGCGCGGTGGCGGACCTTGGCCATCTCGGTTTCACGCGCCATCTTGATGGCCGCGTCGGCGAGATCGCGGATGATGGATTCGACGTCGCGGCCGACATAGCCGACCTCGGTGAACTTGGTGGCCTCCACCTTGATGAAGGGGGCCCTGGCCAGTCGTGCCAGGCGCCGTGCGATCTCGGTCTTGCCGACACCGGTCGGCCCGATCATCAGGATGTTCTTCGGGGTGATCTCGGCGCGCAGGTCTTCGCTGACCTGCATGCGGCGCCAGCGGTTACGCAGGGCAATGGCGACCGCGCGCTTGGCAGCGTCCTGCCCGATGATGTGTTTGTCCAGCTCCTGGACGATCTCTCTGGGGGTCATTTCAGACATAGTGACGGATTTTCTCGAAAATTAGCGGCAAATACATGCAATAAGGAATTTATAATGGTTTATAGGTAGCTTTTCGCCGTGGTTAGCCGATTTTCAGTTCCTCCAGCGTCAGGTTGCGGTTGGTGTAGATGCAAATGTCTGCGGCGATGCCCAGGCCGGCCTCGGTGATTTCGCGTGCACTCATGTTCGTGTGCTGGACCAGCGCGCGCGCCGCCGCCTGGGCGAACGGACCGCCCGAGCCGATCGCCATCAGCGACTGCTCCGGTTCGATGACGTCGCCATTGCCGCTGATGATGAGCGAGGTCTCCCGGTCGGCGACCGCCAGCAGGGCCTCGAGGTTGCGCAGCATCTTGTTGGTGCGCCAGTCCTTGGCCAGCTCGACTGCGGCGCGGGTCAGCTGGCCGCCGAATTCATCCAGCTTGGCCTCGAACAGTTCGAACAGGGTGAAGGCGTCGGCGGT
>CAMYKJ010000018.1 GCA_947258945.1 uncultured Ectothiorhodospiraceae bacterium | reverse complement strand
GGAAGATCTTCGACGTCAAGGCCGAGGGCAACAGCGCCGTGATCTACTACCGCAACCAGTTCCGGCACATGTTCCACCCGGAACGTCAAGCCCGCTACTAGCCGAATCCGGTCCGCTCACCGCAGTGCATGCCCGCCGGCCGCCGCTGGGGCAGCTGGCCGGGCATCCGCCTGCACGCAATATAATGCTGATAATAATCATTAAATTAGGCCGACCCGGCCCGGGGCTTAATATAAAAGGTGCCATTGCCGCTATATGCTAATGTTAGCCGTGTTATCAATGCCATAACCGGCAGGCACGAAAATATCACGGGTCAATTCATGTAACCGCTGCGGCTGCCACCGGGCGCAGCCGAAATCAACAAGGCAGAGGAACAACCGGCAATGACACCGTACACACAGACCCTGATCGGCCACCTGACCAGCGTCAAGCCAGGCACGTTTACAGCGAAGCTGGTTGAACCCGGCGACGGCAAGCGTCCGCGCATATCCAGCCGCGTGGACGTCGACCTGACCGGTCAGCCGGGCTCCTATGTCGCAATTACCCAGGGTGATATCAAGCTGCTCGCAAGCATCTCATCGATCAAGGCGGAACCTTCCACCGGTGAATCAGGCATGATCAAAACGATCCACCTGGTCCCGGTCGGGGAAATCAACGCGGGCGGTGTCTTCCAGAACGGTGTGACCAACTATCCGGTGACCGGTGCAGAGGTGCACACGGTCAGCAAGGAAGATATCGAGTCCATATTCGTTAAATTCCGTGCACAGGGATATGCCGTCGGGCATGCCATGGTCGACAAGTCGATCGACGTCTGCATGGATCCGGCCGCGATGTTCGGCCGGCACTTCGCCATTCTCGGCCAGTCAGGCGCCGGTAAATCCTGGGCGGTAACCAACTTTCTGCAGCGTGCCGTCAGCAGGATGCCGAAGGCACATATCGTGCTGCTGGACCTGCATGGCGAGTACAGCTGGGAAGACAATAACGGCAAACGCCACTGCGCCTTCGACGAGAAGACCACCCGCTACATCGATGCACGCGACCTGGAGATGCCTTACTGGCTGATGACCTTCTCGGAGCTGGTGGATATGCTGATCGATCGTGCGGACATCTCGGCTTCTTCGCAGATCTCGTTTCTGCGCGACACCGTGAAGGAACTGCGCAACAAGGCCAACAAGGACCTCGGCATCGTTGACATCTCCATCGACTCGCCGGTCTATTTTTCACTGCAGGAACTGTACGAAAATTTCGAGGAAGCGAACAAGGCATCGAGCAACTTCGGCAAGGACAAGGGCCCGCTTGCCGGCCTGTTCGACCAGTTCCTGATGCGCCTGCAAAGCCGCATGAACGATACACGCTATGACTTCCTGCTTAACCCGAAACACCGCAACTCGTCCGACACCCTGCCGGGGCTGCTGCGCGACTTCGTCGGCCTGGGTGAACCCAAGGCGCAGATCACTATTATCGATCTCAGCTCGGTACCGTTCGATGTGCGTCCGGTTGTCACCGCACAGGTAGGCCGCCTGGCATTCGAGTTCAACTACTGGAACCCGAAGTTCAAGGAATTCCCGCTGTTGCTGGTCTGCGAGGAAGCGCACGCCTACATACCGCGCGAAGGCGACTCGCAGTACGAGGGCACGCGCCAGACCATGCAGCGTATCGCCAAGGAGGGCCGCAAGTACGGGGTCGGCCTGGCCGTGGTAACGCAGCGTCCGCACGATCTTTCCGAGACGGTGCTTGCGCAGTGCAATACCTTTGTCTGCCTGCGCCTGACCAACCCGGACGACCAGGCCTATGTCCGCGACCTGGTACCGGAAGCGGAGCGTGACTTCATCGATATCCTGTCTTCACTGGGCCAGGGCGAGGCCATGGTCATGGGCCTTGCGGTACCACTGCCCACGCGTGTACAGCTCTTCAAGCCGGATCCGCCCCCGAACAGTAACAGCGTGGACTTCTTCAGGCACTGGTCATCCGGTCCGGATGACCTCGACGTCGACGATATCGTTAACCGCTGGCGCCGGCAGGATAGAATGCACCGTTAGCAGAATTGTCCCGGATGCAGGGTGCGTTTCACGCACCGGTCATGGTGTTGCCGCTACAGGAATACGGATCAGACTAAATTCTCACTGACCCCGACAGCGGCCTGCTGCTCGATCAGTTCATCTTCTCCCAGCAGATGCAGGATCTGCTCCCTCGCCGCCATGCCGTCGCGGTAACCGAGATCCATCAGCTCCTTGCAGAACGGTGCATCGAACATCAGGTAACTCATCAGCGGCCGCCCCTCGCGGGTCAGCGCACCGATCCCCTTCAGAAGGATACGCACCGATTTCGGGAAATTCTGGACGTACTTTGCCACGATCTCGCGTACATCCAGACTGGGCGAAATAACCAGGTAGTCAATTTGTCGCAGGGACGTGTCCTTGTACACGACCCGTTTGTCGCGGGTCTCGGTAATGGTGTGGTTGATGCGACGCATGCGTTCGATATCCGCATCGAGACTGTCCATAAACAGCGTGTCGAAAATATACCCGGATATCTGGCCGAATGACGGGTACTTCACCTCGCGCGTCACGTCCGGCAGTGAGTCCTGCTCGGGGTTTCTGACACCGATAATCAACAGGCGATTGGCTCCCAAATGCAGTGCCGGACTCAGGGGCGCGGTCTGGCGCATCGAACCGTCACCGTAATACTCGTTGCGCAGCTTCACGGCGGGGAACAGTACCGGGATGGCGGATGATGCCATCAGGTGATTGAGGGTCAGCTCCGTCGGCCGGCCGGTGCGCCGGGTACGCTTCCAGGGCAACAGATCTTTAATGCCCTGGTAAAAGGCAACCGACAACCCGCTGCTGTAACCGGATGCCGTCACCGACACCGCGCGCAAATCGCCGGAGTCGATCGCCTGCTGGATACGCGCGAAACGGATATGCCGCTCCAGCAGTTCGCGCAGCGGCGAGTTGTCCAGCACCGATAGCGGCTGCTTCGTCAGCCCACCAAACAGGAAATTGACAGCCCAGCCGTATGCACTCTTGAAGGCGGTCCAGCTGTCGACCTTGAAGACCTTGCCGACATGGAAGTTCGCCCAGATCCCCCACAGGCGATCGACACCCTCCTGGAAGCGGTTTGCCGAACTGGCCAGCAGGACGGCATTCAATGCGCCCGAGGAAGACCCGCTGATGACCTCGAACGGATTCTTTGCATCGTCCGGCAGCATGTCGGCAATCGCCTTGAGTACGCCGGCCTGATAGGCATTACGCGCCCCGCCACCTGGCAGTATCAGGCCAGTGACTTGTTTTTCCTGCTTCTTTTTGAAAGAAAGCCAATACATTGCCGGGGATTGTCTGCTTCCGTGATTATCAGTATATCGGCCCCTGAACACAAATTCATAATCAATATGACGAATTAATTCCGGTGGTTATGCAACGACAAGGCACCCACGTCTGTGCGGCATGATGCGCCTGCCTCCCTTGACATGGATCAAGACCTGATCTCGGCATGCATCTAGACTGATCACAGGAAGCCCGAACCCGATCCGGGCACGGCTCGCAGGGGGTATCAGGTGAAAGCGGGAGAATTATGTAACCGGAATGTCATCACGGCCGGGGCTGACATGTCGATTGAGGAAGCCGCCCGGCTGATGCGTGACAATCATGTCGGCTGTCTTGTCATCATCAGGCAGAGCGAAGGTCGGGTCGAACCCGTCGGTATCATGACTGACCGTGATATCGTGATCGAACTGATCGCCAAATCCGTCCCCATCGAAGATGTGACAGTGGGCGATATCATGTCATTTGCATTGCTGAAGGTAACCGAAGACGAGACCGTGTTCGAAACTGCCCAACGCATGCGCAGCCGGGGTGTCAGGCGCGTTCCGGTCATCACGAACAGCGGTGAACTTGCGGGAATTCTGGCGCTCGATGACATCCTGTCTCTGCTGGGCGAGGAGCTGTCCCTGCTCTCGAAGCTGATGCAGCGCGAGGCAGAGCAGGAAGCGACTAAACGCACCCTGCCCCGCTAGTCGTATCGCAGCGCGTAGGCGCCTAGCGGTTCCACGCTGGCGTTGGCCGCCGGTACTTGCCACCGTAACGGTACGGGCCCGGCACATCACGAGACTGCATCGTCTCGTCGTTGCCGAACAGCTCTTCCCGATAGGTATCCATGTAGTCGCGACGTTCTTCCGGAGTCATATCCTTCAGCTGGACCCGGAATGCAGCCAGTCTCTTCCTGCGCTTTTCGGCCTCCTTGCGCATTTCCTCGTGACGGTTGGCGACTTCGATCCTGTCCTGCAGCGCCTTGTTCAGCATATCTTCATAATGCTGTACCAGGTAGTTATGCTCCTCTTCCGCACGATTACGCATGGTCTCGTACCGCTGAATGGCATGCTCCTGTCGTTCTTCCTGCTGTTTCAGCCAGTCCTCCATTCGCGCAACACGGCCCCGGTCACGTGACCCGCGCCATTGCCGGGCGGCGGCACGCTCTCCCCGCTGCGGTTGCATGGCCTCGCGGTATTGCCGGTGACCTTCAGGCATTGCCGCCTCCCCTTCCTCGCCGGCGACTTCAGCGGCCTGTACACGTTCTTCGCGCTGCTGATGCATGGCTTCACGCTGCGCGGCGGCGGACTCGGCGGCCTGTGCTGCACGTTCCTCATGTTCCAGGCGCATGGCCTCCCGCTGCTCGGCGGCCTGTACCGCACGTTCTTCATGCTGCTGTTGCAGGGCCTCGCGGTATTGCCGGTGATCTTCAGGCATTGCCGCCTCCCCTTCCTCGCCGGCGGCTTCAGTGGCCTGTGCCGCACGTTCTTCGCGCTGCTGACGCATGGCTTCACGCTGCGCGGCGGCGGCCTCGGCGGCCTGTGCCGCACGTTCCTCATGTTCCAGGCGCATGGCTTCACGCTGCTCGGCGGCCTGTACCGCACGCTCTTCATGCTGCTGCATCGACTCGTGATATTGCCGGTGCTGTTCGGACATTGCCGCTGCACCCTGCTGACCGGCCGATTCAGCGGGATCCTGCATATCACTACTGGCTGCCGGCCGTTCATCTGTAACAACCTGTGCATCGGCGGCCGCGTCGGCAGCCGCAGCGACAGGCGCCGCTTGCGGCGGCGCGGCTGCTGTCTGCATGCGCTGATGCATGTAGTCACGGTAAGCCTGTATACGCTGCTCCATTAAATTGTCCACCTGGCCTTTTCCGGCGTCGTCCGTTTCCGCCCCGACTGTGTCCGCCTGCGTGGCATGCAGCGGCACCAGCATGAGAATGCCGGCCAGAATAATTATTTCTTTTTTTATACCCATCTTGCCTCTCCAATCATTGTTTGTTCGAGTCAGAACCGCAGATTGCAACAATACCGCCAAAAACGGTGCATACATACCGGTATAAGTGAATGGTGGTTACGACTATTGCCTTGTTATTAACATTTTAGTTACTGGCGATTTCGAGTGTGTGCCCGCTGGATATATGCATGGCATCACGTCTGGAGCGCCCCCCATTCAAATCATGATGATCACACAGCATACAACATCAACCTGCACCGGTCGGCAACCCCGGCAGCAGGGCCATGGAGAGCTACACGCTCGCTACCACGGCACGAAGTTGTTCATAAAATTCATCGGACGCATGCTGTTGCCCATTCTGCCGACGTCATAACGCATGGCATCAGTGGTGAGGGTCATGGTTCCTATATGATGATTCATGCTGCCCATCGAGGTATTCATGCCACGCATGGTGAGCAGCATGGGTTCCAGGTGATCCAGCTCGTCCATCTTGCCCGACATGTCGTCAACCGAGACGGACATGTCATGCACACGGCGCGTCATGGTGCGGATGTTTTCCGACAGGTAGATCACACTCTCGGATATATGCCCGAGGTGCTTGCCCATTTCAGGGTCCATGCCCCTGGCAAGCGTGTTGATGTCCTTGCTCAGCGTATAGATAAGGAAGAAGCCGTAGGCGGCCAGCACCACGAACGCCAGCAGCGCCGGGTAGACAATCAGTTCCCAGCGCCGCGCACTGGCCTCGAAGGCATTGGCAAACCGCTCCATCGCATCGCCTTTGATGACGACATCCTGGTTGCCGCTATCGCCCTGCTTGTCCATCCTTATAATCTTGTCGCTCATATTGCATACCATTACCATGCCAGGATACGTCTGATGAGACCGGCAACAACCCTGTCCCGTTCACCCCGGCTCTGTCATTAATAGGCCCTATCTCGATTTCAGTCAAATTACAGGCAGGCTGCCCGGTTCCCGGGAGGATGCCATACCGGGTCATCCACCGGCCCGATTTATCGCCATCTATTTAAAAGTAACCGCATGCTTTTAAATAACTTTTTCCCTGCCCGGGCGATCCATGAGACTCGCCTTTACAGTATCCGTGCCTGCCTCCGCCGGTCTCGAGTATTTACCGGGCTGCCACTTTCGTGAAATCGCGGTGACAGCATGAAGTATCAGCCAAACCTTACCCATTGTGTGGACTTTACCGCCAGGTAATCGGCAGCAGCTGCTGGCTGGGGCATGTAGAACAAGTCTACATTATAGCTATCGGCAAATTGAAACATATCCGCAGTCCTGCTGTAATTGTCCCCGGTCAAAATAACAGGTATTCCGGTCCTGACCAGGTGCTCACTGCAGAGGCGGATACCTGTCAGACAGGCAACGATGCCGGTTATTCGAAGGATTACAGAATTTGAAATTCCTGGTGCAGTTCAGGCATTTCCACGCGCGTGTTTTCCAGCAGCCGGCCGAAGGCCGTCATGCTTTCCTTCTCGCCGTGCACCAGGAATGTAGTCTCCGGATCCCCGCACTGCCGATGCCATTGCAGCAACTCGCTCTGGCCGGCGTGCGCCGAGAAGCCACCAATGGTATGAACCTGTGCGCGCACTGCGTATTTCTCACCGAAGATACTGACCGACTTCTCCCCGTCGATGATGCGCCGGGCCAGCGTTCCCCTGGCGGCATAACCGACGAAGACCACGCTGTTGCGGACATTTCCGAGGTTGCGCTTCAGGTGGTGCCTTACCCGGCCACCGGTACACATGCCTGAGCCGGCCATGATGACGGCACCGCCGGTAATCTGGTTGATCGCCATGGATTCGGCCGTTTCGCGCGTGAAATGCAGACCGTCAAATGCGAATGGATCACGACCGGCAGCAAACAGGGCAGCCGTCTCTGCATCGTAACATTCCGGGTGACGCCGGAAGATCTGTGTGGCCGAGATGGCCATCGGCGAGTCCAGGAAAACCTGCAGGAAGCGCGGCAGTATTCCCTGCACCTTGCCGTCGTGCAGGTAAAACAGCAATTCCTGGGCACGCTCGAGTGCAAAGGTCGGAATCACCACGTTGCCGCCCCGGGCAAGCGTGTCGTTGATGGCTTCGAACAGTTCATCGACCGATGGCTCCAGCAGCTTGTGCGACCGGTCGCCATAGGTCGTCTCCATCACGACGATATCCACCGCGGGTGGCACATCCGGATCGCGCAGGATCGGGCGGCCGTTGCTGCCGAGGTCCCCTGAAAACAGGAGTCGCCGGCGGTCTGATTTCTCCTGCAGGTCCAGCACGATACCGGCCGACCCCAGGATATGTCCCGCGTCGATAAAGGTTGCCCGTATGCCCGGCGCCAGGTCCAGGGGCTGTCCGTACACCGCCGTTCGACCGAAGTTCTCGAGTGCATTCAACGCATCCAGAGTAGTATAGAGGGGTTCGATCACATGGCCGCTCTTGCCGCGGCGACTGGCACGCCGGTTAAGATAGCGCGCCTCCTCTTCCTGCAGGCCGGCCGCATCCAGCATAATCAGGCGAGCCAGTTCGCGAGTGGCCGCGGTGGTGACGATTTCACCGCCAAATCCCCGCTTGACCAGCAGCGGAATACGGCCACAGTGATCCAGATGCGCATGGGTCAGTAACAGGATATCGACCGCGGCCGGGTCAAAACCGAAGTCATCGGCGTTATCTTCCTCGAGTTCCCGGCCGCCCTGGTAAAAGCCGCAGTCCACCAGGATGCGCTTGCCGGCACATTCGAGCAGGTGACAGGAGCCGGTCACG
>CAMYKJ010000017.1:1981-10760 GCA_947258945.1 uncultured Ectothiorhodospiraceae bacterium | reverse complement strand
ACTGCCGCCTGTCAGCTTGTAATAGTCCCGGCAAGTGATGTGGATAACTTTGTGCGAGGGGTATAGACTCCCTTGCCTGCGTAAATCGGGTGAACGTGACAAACAGGGGGCTGTAAACGTGGAAGGTACGCTCTGGCAAAAATGTCTGGTCCGTCTCGAACATGAACTGCCCGAGCAACAATTCAATACCTGGATAAGGCCGCTGCATGCCATCGAAAGCGGCGAAAACCTGCGCCTGCTTGCTCCCAACCAGTTCGTCCTCGACTGGGTGAGAAAGCACCATTACGAGACCATCTCCCAGACCCTGCACGAGGTCGGGCCATTCGACACTTCCCATCTGCAGCTGGACATCGGTTGCGGCAAGAAGCGCCTCGATAATCCAGTCAGCAAACCTGCGCCTGCGCCCGCGGCCAAACCGGCCGTCGAGCACAAGAGCA
The DNA here is from genome assembly GCA_947258945.1 of uncultured Ectothiorhodospiraceae bacterium. GTDB lineage: Bacteria > Pseudomonadota > Gammaproteobacteria > UBA9214 > UBA9214 > UBA9214. Next base: position 10,323 of record CAMYKJ010000017.1, on the reverse strand, counting down.
ATCTTAACCCGGACTTCACGTTTGAAACATTTGTCGGCGGTAAATCCAACCAGCTGGCACGCGCCGCCTCCATGCAGGTGGGTGAAAATCCGGGTGGCGCTTACAACCCGTTATTCATTTATGGCGACAGCGGTCTCGGCAAGACGCACCTGATGCATGCCGTCGGCAACCTGATCCTCGCCAACAATCCGGACGCACGGGTGGTCTACCTGCACTCGGAGCGTTTCGTGCAGGACATGGTGCGTGCGCTGCAACACAACGCCATCAACGACTTCAACAGGAAGAATTCTTTCATACTTTCAATGCCTTGCTTGAGGGTCAGCAGCAGGTGGTGCTGACTTGCGATCGCTACCCGAAGGAAGTCGACGGCCTGGAAGACCGGCTCAAGTCGCGCTTCGGCTGGGGTCTCACCGCAGCCATCGAGCCGGCGGAACTGGAAACCCGCGTCGCCATCCTGATGAGCAAGGCAAGCCAGGCCGGTGTCGACTTGCCTTCGGATGTCGCCTTCTTTATTGCCAAGCGCATCCAGTCGAACATCCGTGAGCTGGAAGGCGCACTGCGTCGGGTCGTCGCCAGTGCGCGCTTTACCGGCCAGACGATTGATCTCGAACTGACCAGGCAGGCCCTGCGAGACCTGCTGGCCCTGCAGGACAAGCTGATTACCATACCCAACATCCAGAAAGTGGTCGTCGACTACTACAAGATCCGGACCGCGGACCTGTTGTCGGCGAGACGCAGCCGCACCATTACGCGGCCGCGGCAAATTGCCATGGCACTGGCGAAGGAACTGACCACACATAGCCTGCCGGAGATCGGCGACGCCTTTGGCGGCCGTGATCACACCACGGTCCTGCATGCCTGCCGCAAGGTAAAGGAGTTGCGTGAAGCTGACTTGCGTATCAACGAGGACTTTAACAACCTGTTGAGAACCCTGACGACGTAACCGGGATAAGCTGTGGATAAACTTTGCGGCCCGATTTTATCCCGGCTTGTCCACACCCTGTCCACAGTTGCCCAAGAGGCTAGACAGACCACTTGTTAAATATGCAATTACCTGAATCCAGAAGCTATATTTGCCTTTTCCACAGATATGGCCGTGACTAGTAGTAGTAACAACAAACTTAATTTAAAGATATTATTTTTATTATGAAATTCTCTATCCAGCGTGAAGATTTCCTGAAACCCCTGCAACAGGTCATTGGTGTGGTCGAGCGACGACAGACACTGCCGGTCCTGGGAAACGTGCTGATCAACGCAACGAAAAAGCAGATCAAGCTGACGGCAACCGACCTGGAAGTCGAGCTGCAGGCCCAGGTCACGCTACCCGTGACGGAACCCGGGGACATCACGATGCCGGCACGCAAGCTGCTGGATATCTGCCGGACCCTGCCGGAAGAGGCCAAGCTGGATATCTCGGTCAACAAGGATCGCGCCCTGGTCCGGTCCGGCAAAAGCCGTTTTACCCTGTCCACCCTGCCGGCAACCGAATTCCCCGTGGTCGACAAGATCAAGAGCGCGAAACGGATTACACTGCCGCAAAACCGGCTGCACGAGCTGATCGAACGCACGGCTTTCTCCATGGCGCAACAGGATGTGCGCTACTACCTGAACGGACTCATGCTGGAACCGGCCGGCGGAATCCTGCGTGCCGTGGCCACCGACGGCCATCGGCTGGCCATGTGCGAGATCGAGGCGGATACCGGTGACAGCGGCGGCGAGCAGGTCATCGTGCCGCGCAAGGGTGTGCAGGAACTGCATCGCCTGCTGGAAGACAACGATGAGCCGGTGACGATCGAGATCGGCAGCAACCATATTCGCATTATCACCAGTGAACTGCGCTTCACCTCCAAGCTGATCGACGGCCGTTTCCCGGATTACACCCGGGTCATTCCAAAGAATGCCGACAAGCAGCTGCTGGTCAACCGCGACCTGCTGCGCCAGGCACTGACCCGTACATCGATCCTGTCGAACGAGAAGTATCGCGGTATCCGGCTGGATGTATCGGAAAATAATATTAAAATACAAGCACATAACCCAGAACAAGAGGAGGCGGTCGAGGAAATCGATGCCACCTATAGCGAGGAAGACCTGGTGGTCGGGTTCAACGTGACCTACATACTCGAAGTGCTCAATGTGCTGGACAGCCATGATGTGGCCGTGTCCCTCAGTGACGCCAACAGCAGTGCCCTGATCAACCAGCCAGGGATGAACGACTGCCGTTACGTTGTCATGCCGATGCGGTTGTAGTGGTCAGTCGGCATCACCCGGAAGCCCCACCCACAAACCGACAGCCTGCCGACACGCACGTGCCAGTCACAGACCGGACCGGACTGGCTGCACTCGAGATCCGCAATTTTCGCAATCTTGAACGGGCCGATCTCGGCTTTGATCCGGGCCTCAACCTGGTCACCGGGGCCAATGCCTCCGGCAAAACCAGTCTGCTGGAATCGATTTATTACCTGGGCCGGGTGAGATCATTCCGGACCAGCGTGGCGGATCAGCCCATTCGCTATGGTCAGCAGGGCTTCCGGCTGGTTGGTCGGGTGCTGGCGCCCTCGGGTCAGCCGGTCACGGTAGGCATCGAGCGCAACGAGGGACACTATACCGTTCACATGGGCGGCCAATCCGTGCGTCGGCTGTCTGATCTCGCCGGCAATTTTCCCGTGCAGGTATTCAGCAGCGATACGGCCTCGGTCCTGGATGGCGGGCCGCGACAGCGCCGGCACACGCTCGACTGGGCGTTGTTCCACGTGGAACAGCGTTACCGGGATACCTGGCAGCGCTACACCCGCGCGCTGCGGCAACGTAATGCCGCCCTGCGTGCGCAAGCATCAGAAGGTGAAATCACCGCCTGGGATGCCGAACTGCTCGAGACGGCCCAGGCCATCGACCGCTTTCGCCATGCATACCTGGTGAATCTGTCGCCCTATCTGCAGGCGGAAATGGCGCGCCTGCTGCCCGATGCCGAATTGACCCAGCAATATCTGCGCGGCTGGCCGGCGGCCATGGAACTGGCCGACGCACTGGCCGACAGCCTGTCCCGGGATCGGGTCCATGGATACACCCGGCATGGACCGCATCGGGCGGATTTCCGCCTGCTGCTGGACGGTCACCCGGTGGCTGCGCACTGTTCGCGCGGCCAGCAAAAGTCGATTTTGCTGGGCCTGATGCTGGCACAGGTCTGTTATCAACAGGCGGTCACGGGCACCGCCGGGGCCTTTCTTCTGGACGATCTGACCAGCGAACTGGACGAGGCCCACCAGTCGCGCGTCCTGGCGTCCTTGCGCGAGCTGGACGCGCAGGTCTTCGTCACGGCTATCCGCGCCGATACGGTCGACCTGTCCATTTGGTCGCCGGGACGCGTGTTCCACGTGGAACATGGCTCGGTACGGGAAGTGGTATAATGATCTGCTGACAAACAGGGAACCATCATGGCAAACAGCGACAGTTACGACTCATCCAATATCAAGGTGCTGAAAGGCCTGGATGCGGTCAGAAAGCGGCCGGGGATGTATATCGGCGACACCGACGACGGCACCGGCCTGCACCACATGGTATTCGAGGTGGTCGATAATTCCATCGACGAGGCGCTGGCCGGTCACTGCAGTGAAATCGCGGTCGCCCTGCACAGCGATAACTCGGTTACCGTCAGTGATGATGGTCGCGGCATACCGGTCGATATCCACACGGAAGAGGGCATCTCTGCCGCCGAGGTGATCATGACGGTGCTACATGCCGGCGGCAAGTTCGACGACAATTCCTACAAGGTCTCCGGCGGCCTGCACGGGGTGGGTGTCTCGGTGGTCAATGCCCTGTCGGAATCCCTGCAGCTTACTATTCATCGCAACGGTCATACCCATACCCAGACCTATCACCTGGGTGTGCCGGAGGCCCCGCTCGCCGTGGTCGGGGAGACCGACAAGAGCGGCACCGAGATCCGCTTCAAACCCAGCGAGACGGTCTTTACAAGCATCGAGTTTCATTATGATATACTTGCTAAGCGATTGAGAGAATTATCTTTTTTAAATTCTGGCGTGCGTATTCGCCTGACCGACAAGCGCAATGACAAGGAAGATATCTTCGAGTACCAGGGTGGTATCCGCGCCTTTGTCGAGCACCTGAACCGCAAGAAGACACCCCTGCACCAGACCGTGTTCTACTTTACCGGCGAGCGCGATGATGTGGGTGTCGAGCTGGCGATGCAGTGGAACGATTCCTACCAGGAAAACATCTTTTGCTTTACCAACAATATCCCGCAGCGCGATGGCGGTACCCACCTGGCCGGGTTCCGGGGCGCGCTCACACGCACCCTGAACCAGTACATGGAAAAAGAGGGCATGATGCGCAAGGCCAAGGTCTCGGCCACTGGCGATGATGCGCGTGAGGGGCTGACGGCGGTGTTGTCGGTGAAGGTTCCGGATCCCAAGTTTTCCTCGCAAACCAAGGAGAAACTGGTTTCATCCGAAATCAAGGGCATTGTCGAGTCCATGGTCAATGAAAACTTCCAGGCTTACCTGCTGGAACAACCGGGCGAAGCGAAGGCGATCACTTCGAAAATTATCGACGCAGCGCGCGCGCGCGAGGCGGCACGCAAGGCGCGTGAAATGACACGCCGCAAGGGCGCGCTGGATATTGCCGGCCTGCCGGGCAAACTGGCCGACTGCCAGGAACGTGATCCGGCATTGTCCGAACTGTTTCTGGTCGAGGGTGATTCGGCCGGCGGATCGGCCAAGCAGGGCCGTGACCGGCGCACCCAGGCCATCCTGCCGTTGAAGGGCAAGATCCTGAACGTGGAAAAGGCGCGCTTTGACAAGATGCTGTCGTCGGCCGAAGTCGGGACGCTGATTACTGCGCTGGGTTGCGGAATCGGGCGCGAGGAATTCAACATCGACAAGCTGCGTTATCACCGCATCATCATCATGACCGATGCGGATGTCGACGGTGCGCACATTCGCACGCTGCTGTTGACGTTCTTCTACCGCCAGATGCCTGAACTGATCGAGGGCGGCTACGTGTACATTGCGCAACCGCCTTTATACAAGATCAAAAAGGGCAAGCAGGAACAGTATGTGAAGGATGATGCCGCGCTGAATGCCATGTTGCTGAACAGCGCTATCGACAAGGCGCACCTGTACGTGAACCCGGATGCACCGCCGCTCAGCGGCCCGGCGCTGGAAACACTGGCCAATGATTATATGGTCGTGATGGCATCCATTCGGCGTCTGAGCAAGCGCTATGATCCCGACGTGCTGGAGAAGATGATCTACATGCCGGTGCTTGATGCAGCAGCCCTGCAGGACGAAGCAGCGTTTACGGCCTGGTTCAACGAAATCGAGGCGCTCGTTAACAGTGGCCTGGGCAGCGGGCAGCGCTACCAGGTGGAGATCACCGTCGATGAAGAAGACGGCGTCTTCACGGCGCACATGAGCAAGTGGACGCATGGCATCGTTTCGACCGAGCAGGCAATCAACCATGAATTCTTTTCCAGTCCCGAGTACCAGCACATTGCTTCACTGGGACAGCAGCTGGACGGCCTGCTGAGCGATGCCGCCTACGTCGAGCGCGGCGAGCGCAAGGAGTCGGTAGCCTCGTTCAAGCAGGCGCTGGACTGGCTCATGGCCGAGGCGCGGCGCGGGCAGCATATCCAGCGCTACAAGGGCCTGGGTGAAATGAATCCCGAGCAGCTGTGGGATACCACGCTCGACCCGGAAACCCGTCGGCTGCTGAAAGTACAGATCGAGGACGCCGTGGGTTCGGATGACATCTTCACCACCCTGATGGGCGACCAGGTCGAGCCACGCCGGGACTTCATCGAACAGAACGCCCTGGCCGTGTCCAACCTGGACGTCTAGCCGAACACAAAATTTGCCACAGAGAACACAGAGAAAAGCCTTAAAAAGCTTATTTCCCACTCATTTTATGCGTAGCGTAATTGCTTAAAATATGTAAGTTGTTGTATTATTAGTGCTTAATATTATAGTACGATACAATATTAAGGCTTTGATTGTTATTTTATCTCTGTGTACTCTGTTGCTGGGGTTTATTATTTTAGCGTAGTGATCTCGACCATCTGGCCCTCGATCCAGTTGGCGGCCTCATCGAGTATTTGCTGGGCCGTCTTGCCGTCACCGCGGATGGGTGGACCGATGCGGACCTGGATGACCCCGGGGCGCTTGATGAAGCTGCGCCGCGGCCAGTACTCGCCGGCGTTGTGGGCGACGGGGATGATCGGGTAACCGGTCTGCTCGGCGAGTACCGCGCCACCGATGCGATAGCGTCCTTTCCTGCCCGGCGGGATGCGGGTGCCCTCGGGAAAGATCACGACCCAGTTGCCCTCATCCATCCGCTCCCTGCCCCTGGCGACAAGTTGTGCCACGGCGGCACGGCCACTGCCGCGGTCGATGGCGATGGTTTTCATCAGGGCCAGGCCCCATCCGAAAATAGGGATCGACATCAGCTCCCGTTTCGCTACCCAGACCTGGCGCGGGAAGATGTGCTGCAGGGCGACCGTCTCCCAGGTTGACTGGTGCTTGGAAAAGACGATGGCCGGTTGTTCACCGATATGTTCTGTTCCCTGAATCTCGTACGACAGCCGGCAGGTCACCTGCAGCCACCAGAGTACGAAACGCACCCAGGTTTGCACGATGGCCCAGCGCCGGGCATGCGAGACCGGGAACAGCAGCAACAGCACCATGACATAGATCACGATGGAAACAGGAAACGCCACCCAGAACGCCAGCGAGCGCAACCAGAGGAGCGGGTAGGCGGGACCGTTGGCGGCGGTCATGCTCAGTGATCCGTGGTGTGGGTCGTCGGGTGCAGCAGGAAGTCCACGGCACTGTAGAGATCATTGAACACCGGAACCGATGGATCGAGTCCCGGCTGGCTGACCGTACCAAAGCCCCGGCCGGTCTTGACCAGCAGCGGCCGGGCGCCGGTGGTGATGGCTGCCTGGACATAGGCCAGTGAATCGCCGATCACCGGCAGGTCAGCCAGGTTGACGTGCAGTCGCGCAGCAATATCACGTAACAGGCCGGGCGCCGGCATGCGACAGTCACACCCGGCAGCGGGCGCATGCGGACAGTAGAATATGGCATCGATTACCCCGCCGCTTTCCGCCACGTGCCGCCGCATGGCGTCGTGCTGGCGAACCAGCGTACCGGGATTCAGGGTATCGCCGGACAGCTCGGGCTGGTTGAAGGCTACGATGATGCGGTAGCCGGCATGGTGCAGCCGGGCGATGGCCTCCAGGCTGCCGCGGATCGGGCGCCACTCGAGCGGGGTGCTGCCGCCTTCTTCAGGCAGTTCGTTGATCACGCCGCTGGCGCCGAGGATGACCGGTTGCATCAGGAGTCCCGGAATTCCGAAACACGGATACGTCCGCCGATCATGCGGGAGTCGCGCGCATCGAGTTTCTGCATCTTCTTCCAGAACTCTTCGTCAAGATCGAAGCCGGCGGAAATCGCAGTGCCGATCAGCAGGATGAACAGGTCAGCACATTCCTCGGCGAGTTGTTCCCGATCCTTGCCCTTGGTAACGCAGGCGGATATTTCACCGAGTTCCTCTGCCATCAGGGCCACACGGTAGGCCAGCTCCTCGCCGCCGGTGTTCCTGAAATCGTGCTTGTCGTGAAAGGCCTGCACCGCGGCCAGCATGTTCGTATAGGAGTCCGTGTCTGTCATGTTCATGTACCGCGCTGTTCGCCTGAAGAGGACGATTGTCTATTGCAACCGCGAGATGTCCGCGACCTGCAGGAAAAGATTCGCCAGTCGCTGCAGGAGTGCGAGACGATTATCACGCAGGGCCGGATCATCTGCCATGACCATGACATCGTCGAAGAAACGGTCCACCGGCGCCTGCAGACCGGCCAGGCTACGCAGGGCATCGGTATAGGCGCGCTGTTCTATCAACGGCTGAATGCTTTTTGCCTGTTCGGAAATGGCCGCGGCGAGTGTCTGTTCGGCGGATTCCTGCAGCAGATCGTCCGAGCAGGTGTCGGGGATGGTCGTGTCACTCTTGCGCAGGATATTGCGAATACGCTTGTTGGCCGCTGCCAGGTTTTCGGCCTCGGGCATGGCATGGAAGGCGCGTACCGCCTGCATGCGCTGATCGAAATCCAGCGGCCGTCTGGGCTGGCGTGCGAGTACGGCCTCGAATACGTGCACATCGTATCCGGCATGGCCCGGGCCAGCCTCTCGACCGGTTCCCGGTCTCTCCTTCTCCGTATACCAGTTGCGCAAGCGGCCCATCAGGAAATCGAATACTTCATCGATGCATGCCGCTGCATCCAGTGATTCATCATACTGTCCTGCGGCGGTCAGCAGCAGTTCGTACAGGTCCAG
>CAMYKJ010000017.1:0-1889 GCA_947258945.1 uncultured Ectothiorhodospiraceae bacterium | reverse complement strand
ACCTGCCCCGTTGCCGAGGCGGGCAGTTCGTCGCCGGCGAAGCGTGGCTGGTACTGCTCGTCGAGTGCGGCGGCGACCGCCGGGTCTTCACCGTCATGCAGGGCATAGTAACGGCCCATGATGCCCTGCAGTTCGGGGAACTCGTACACCATGTTTGTCAACAGGTCGCACTTGCAGAGTTCGGCGGCACGCATTGCCGCTTGCGTGTCAGTATCCAGCGTTTCGGCAAGGTATTTCGACAGCACGGCGATACGTCGCTGCTTGTCACCGAGTGTGCCGAGCTTTTGCTGGTAGGTCATCCGGTCCAGTTGCATCGCGCGGCTCGCCAGCGTTTGCTTGCGGTCCTGTTCCCAGAAGAATACGGCGTCTTCCAGGCGCGGCCGTATGACGCGTTCGTTGCCGGCCTGCACCTGGGACGGGTCCTTGCTGGCGATGTTCGCGACGGTAATGAAGTCCGGCATCAGGCTGCCGTCGACGGCACGCACCGGAAAGAACTTCTGGTGGTCCTGCATGCTGGAGACCAGCGCTTCGGCCGGGACTTCCAGGAAGCGTGCATCGAAGCTGCCGGTGATAGCCACCGGCCATTCCACCAGCGCGGTGACTTCATCAAGCAGGTCTTCATCGATAACGGCCCGGCCACCGCAGGCCCTGCCGGCATCCGTCACCTGTGCTCGAATCGACTCGCGCCGCCGGTCCATGTCTGCCAGCACCATGCCATCGTGCTCCAGCGTATCTGCGTAGCCGGCCGGTGATTCGATGCGGATGGCTGCATTGCGGTGGAAGCGGTGACCGCGCGTTTCGTTGCCGCAGTCCTGTCCCATGATATTTCCCTCGACGATATCACCGCCCAGCATCAGCACCACCCAGTGAACCGGGCGGACGAATTCAAAGTTGTTGTCACCCCAGCGCATGCGCTTCGGCACGGGCAGCAGCTTGAGTGCCTGTTCGACCATGCCGGGCAGGAGTTCCGCACAGGCCTTGCCCGACTCGGTCGTCTGCCAGGCCAGCCAGGCGCCCTTGTCGGTCTCGAGTCGCTGCAACTCGTCGACACTTACGCCGCAGGAGCGTGCAAATCCCTCCGCCGGTTTGGTCGGCCTGCCGTCGTCATCAAAGGCGGCCTGCAGTGCCGGGCCGCGACGCGTGATGTCGCGGTCTGGTTGCCGCAGCGGCACCTCCCGGACCAGGACCGCCAGCCGGCGCGGCGTGGCGAACGCCGCGCACGCGCCGTGCGGCAGATGATGCTCGTCCAGCTGTGCATCAAGCGCATCGCGAAAGGCATCGTGCATGCGCCGCAGTGCATGCGGTGGCAGTTCCTCGGTGCCGATCTCGACCAGCAGGTCCGCCACGGTGCTCACGAGGCCGCTTCCCCTGCAAGCCGCATCGGGAAGCCGAGGGATTCGCGTCGCGCATAGTAGGCCTCGGCGACCTGTCGTGACAGCGTGCGCACGCGCAGGATGTAGCGCTGCCGCTCGGTGACGGAGATGGCATTGCGCGCATCCAGCAGGTTGAAGGTGTGCGAGGCCTTCAGCACCATTTCATAGGCGGGCAGCGGCAGGCCGGCCTCGATCAGGCGATTGCTTTCACGTTCACAGCTGTCGAACCAGCCAAGCAGTGAATCGATGTCTGCGTGCTCGAAATTATAGGCGGACATCTCGACCTCGTTCTGGTGAAAGACGTCGCGGTAGGTGACGGGCCCGTCGGCCCCCTCCGTCCACACCAGGTCGAACACGCTCTCGACCTCCTGCAGGTACATCGCGATGCGTTCCAGGCCATAGGTGATTTCGCCGGTAACCGGTTTGCACTCGAGTCCGCCGACCTGCTGGAAATAGGTGAACTGCGTGACCTCCATGCCGTTCAGCCACACTTCCCAGCCGAGCCCCCAGGCACCC
>CAMYKJ010000016.1 GCA_947258945.1 uncultured Ectothiorhodospiraceae bacterium | reverse complement strand
GGAGGGTACCTCGATATCAAGGTCGTAGAGTTTCTGGCCATCGACCATGGCGACACGCAGCTCTTCGGGCTGCGTGGTATTGATCAGCATTCGTTTCATATGGGTTGTCTCTCATTCGCTCGACCCGGACACACGTGCCGTCGCTGCACCGGCCGGAACGGGGCAGAATCATGCCCGTCAGTACGGTAAGGCAGACAATAACTGTGTAATACACGGCGGTGTTTTCCATGGGAGCGTTTGTTGATTATTTGATAGTATGTTTACAACATACGGCTGAAAATTTTGGAGAATGCTGGTTAATCGAACGGCCAGCAGCCCCCGGTAAAAATCGTTGGTCGGAAACGACAGATCACGGTTTATTACCAGATCGTCACATATTCCGAGGGCGCACTATAGCAATCTTGATCATTACCCGCAAATGTGCGTGGGTATATTACATGCTGTTGGTGGGGACATTGCCGCGTCCGTATCAGTTGAAAATTTCCTTATGAACGAACCCGTTGTAAAGAGTCATCCCAAAGTGCGCCAGGTCAGCGTGACGGCTGAAGAGGCCGGTCAGCGTATCGACAATTTTCTGGCGCGCCACCTCAAGGGCGTACCGCGCAGCCATATCTATCGTATCCTGCGACGCGGCGAGGTGCGTGTGAACAGCGGGCGCATCAAGGCACAGTACAAGGTCTGTGCCGGCGACACGGTGCGGATCCCGCCGGTGCGCGTGGCGACGACGGCAGCGCCGCGGAAGGTGCGGGTGCCGCCGGGCGGGCTTGCCAGGCACATCCTGTTTGAGAATGCACGCTGCCTGGTGCTGAACAAACCGGCCGGCATGGCGGTGCACGGCGGCAGTGGCGTGAGCCAGGGTGTGATCGAGGTGCTGCGTGCCGAACGCCCGGCGGCGCCGTACCTCGAGCTGGCCCACCGCCTGGACCGCGACACCTCCGGTTGCCTGGTGATTGCCAGGCGGCGCAGTTTTTTGCGCGCCTTTCACGAACAGCTGCGTTCCGGCACGGTCGAAAAATATTACCTGGCCCTGGTGGCGGGGGAGTGGGCTGGCGGAGAACGCACGGTCGAGGCGCCTTTGCGCAAGAATACGCTGCAAGGCGGTGAACGGATTGTACGGGTGGATGCTGCGGGCAAGACGGCGCTGACGGTATTTCGGCCGGTGGACCGGTTCCGCGGTGCCACGCTGGTAGAGGCGGTGCTCCACACCGGCCGGACCCACCAGATCCGGGTACACGCCGCCCACATCGGCCACCCGCTGGCCGGCGATGCAAAATACGGGAACCGGACATTCAATACGGAAATGCGGGAAGCGGGGCTGCGGCGCATGTTTCTGCATGCGCACCGGGTGGCATTTAGTGATCCGGGCAGTGCGGTGATCGATATCAGTGCGCCGCTCGATGAAGATCTGAGGGCTGTCCTGGAGCGGCTGGAATCTTCATAATCTGCCCCCGAACGCCGACACAGAGCATGACATGACAGACAGTATTCGATGTATTGTGTTTGACTGGGACGGGACGCTGATGGACTCGGAGGCGCAGATCGTTCACTGCCTGCACGCGTCCATTGCCGACCTGGGCCTCGAGCCGATGGACGACGCTACCGTCAGGGACATCATCGGGCTGGGCCTGCGCGAGGCGATCGATACACTGGTGCCGGGGCGCGACGCCGACTTCCACCGGTCGTTCGTCGAGGCTTATCGCGAGCACTGGTTTGCCCATGAGGGTTCTGACCTGTTCACGGGTGCCCGCGAGGTGCTGGATCTGCTCAAGTCGAACGATATCCTGCTGGGAATCGCCACCGGCAAGGCGCGGCGCGGCCTCATCCGGGTGCTGGGCGAGACCGGGCTGAGTGATTATTTCGATGCCACGCGCTGTTCGGACGAGGCGGTCTCGAAGCCGCATCCGCAGATGCTGCTTGAAGTCATGCAGGAATTGTCGGTGGCGCCGGAAGAAACGGTCATGGTGGGCGACACCGAATATGACATGGAAATGGCGACCAATGCCGGCGCAGCCAAGATTGCCGTGCGTACGGGAGTACATGCGGAAGAACGATTGAGCCGGCACAATCCGCTGGTTTGCCTCGATAGCGTGACCGACATGCCGGTGTGGATGAGCGGCAGGGGTTATTTTCCGGATCAGTGATTTTCAACTCAGGGTAACGATATGTCAGACAAGGAACGATTGGGCGGCAGTCTCCACGCTGATGACGGCGGATACAGGGATATCGTGGAGCGGCTGGTGTTTACCGCTGTCAACGAACAGCGCCGTGCACGGCGCTGGAGTATTTTTTTCAAGGTCCTGCTGGCGCTGTACCTGCTGGCGCTGTTGATACTGTACCTGCCGCGCGACTGGAGCGAGGTGTCGACCGTCGGCAAAAAGTATACCGCACTGGTGGAACTGTCCGGTGCGATTTCGGATTCAACCGAGGCCAGTGCCGATACCGTCATCGGCGGACTGCGCGATGCCTTCAAGGACAAGAAAACGGCCGGTGTGATCCTGCGCGCCAACTCACCGGGCGGCAGCCCGGTACAGTCATCCTATATCTATGACGAAATCCACCGGCTGCGCGAGCTGCATCCCGACACGAAGTTGTATGCCGTGGTCACCGATATCTGCGCGTCCGGCTGCTATTACGTGGTGTCGGCTGCCGATGAAATCTACGTCAATAAATCCAGCATCGTCGGCTCCATCGGCGTGCGTATGGACAGCTTCGGTTTTGTCGATACGCTGGACAAACTGGGTATCGAGCGGCGCCTGTATACGGCCGGCGAGAGCAAGGACTTTCTCGATCCCTTCCTGCCGAGCAAGGACTCGGATGTCGAGCATGTGCAGAAGTTGCTGGGCTCCATACACGATCATTTCAAGACCGCAGTGCGTGAAGGGCGCGGGGACAAGCTGACGGATGATCCGCAATTGTTTACCGGTCTGGTCTGGACGGGTGAGGAGAGTGTCGAGATGGGGCTGGTCGATGAGTTTGGCAGTGCCGGTTATGTTGCGCGCGAGGTCATTGGTGCGGAGGATATTGTCGACTTCACCCAGGAACCCGACCTGCTGGAGCGCATCACCGAGCGTATTGGCGTCGCCATGGCGCGGGCCATGGGCAAGATGATGGTCGAAGGTGCGGGAACGGTTAACTGATTTGTTCTCGCTGTTCCCGTCATTCAGCCAGGATTCCCGGCGGCAACAATGCAGTGGAACGGGTCGTTTCGCCAAGTCTTTGACCAGCCGACGACCAGAAAACTTTCGGTGAATGCCGGGCCGCGCTCACCGGGGCTCGGCGGCGGCTTGCAATAATCGCGGAATTTTCCATTATATTCATTCAGTTCTGCGCAGGCTGCAGCAATAGGATGCCCCGGGGACATCACTTTGGGGCAGACTATTAAGCATCGGACCCAGTCACACGCTTTCCTTGCAAATGCAGGATGCGTGCCAGCCAATCCGCTGGACGTGGTCGACAATCCTGCTAAAATCCTAGGGAAATATTTCAATCAACTTTTCCAGTTGAGAAGGCTTATTCGAACGTGCTGAAAATCAGCGTCATGAACACCAAGGGTGGTTGCGGTAAAACCACGATTGCCACCAATCTGGCCAGCTATTGTGCCTCCCATGGTTACACGACAGCACTGTTCGACTATGACAAACAAGCCTCCAGCATACGCTGGCTGAAAGAGCGGCCGTCCAGCCGACCACCGATTCACGGCGTTGCCGCATACGAACCGCCGCCTGCGGGCACCACGCGTGCCTGGCAGATGAAGGTCCCGCACGATACCCGTTATATCATTACCGACACGCCGGCCGGTTGCGCCCTGGTGGACATCGAAGACCGTGTTGCTGAAGCCGACATCATACTCATTCCGGTTTTACCCTCGTCGATTGATATCCATTCGACGGCCGACTTCATCAGGGATTTGCTACTGGTCGGCAAGGCGCGCGCTCACAATACCCGCCTGGCCATTGTCACAAACCGTACACGCATTCGCACCAGGGCCGTTGATAAGCTGGAACGCTTTCTCAACAATCTTGATATCCCCGTCATTGCACGCATTCGCGATACCCAGCACTACGTCAGTGTTGCCGGGCAGGGTCTCGGCATTCATGAGTTGAATGAGCGGGATGCGCAGAAAGATCGTGTAACCTGGGCCGAACTGCTCTACTGGCTGGAAAACAACCGCGGTGGGTTCATCGAATTCGAATACACACAGCTGCAAGACCTGACTGCCTGAAACCGGTGTTGTTTCTGCGCCCCCGGCTGTACCAACCGAAGACATTCCTGACGAAGCAATCTGGCGTTTCAGCTTAAGCGATCTGTCGGGCTGATCTGCCTGATACAGCTTGTTAGCCGATAAGTGTTTGCCGATTCATGGGTAAATGATGTGTATGGACCGCATGCGGACATCCGTGTGAAATCATTCTGTATCCGGTGTGGGTGATCAGGGTAAATCAATTCCCGCCCTGGAGAGCATTTCCGTCAGCTTTACCAGCGGCAGCCCGACCAGTGCCGTGGGATCCTCGCCCAGCATCTTTTCAAACAGCGTGATACCAAGCCCTTCGGACTTGAAGCTGCCGGCGCAGTTGTACGGCTGCTCGGCGTGTAAATAGCGTTCGATCTGTGCAGCGCTCAATTCTCTGAACTGCACCGTGAACGGCACGACGTCGACCTGTGCTTCGTGGTGTGCGGTATCCAGCAGGCACAGACCGGTGTGGAAGGTGACGCGATTCCCGGACAGTCGCGTGAGCTGTGCAACGGCCTTTTCGTGGTTGCCGGGCTTGCCGAGGATGTCATCATCGATGGTCGCCACCTGGTCGGAGCCGATGATGAGCCCCTGATGGACCTCTCCGACGGCACGGGCCTTCTGTTCCGCCAGGCGTTCAACCAGCGCGTCCGGTGTCTCGCCGGGCAGGGCGGTCTCGTCGATGTCGGGGCTGACCGTGCTGAAGGCCAGTCCCAGCCGGTCGAGCAGTTGCTTCCGGTAGGGCGAGGAGGAGGCCAGGACCAGCGGGGACTTACTGTCCGCCATCGATTTCCACCAGGGTTTCGTCGGGATTCACGGTATCTCCCTTGGCGACATGCACGGCCGTGATGCGACCGGCAATCGGCGCCTGGATCTCGGTCTCCATCTTCATCGCCTCGGTTATCAGCACCGGGGTGCCGGCCTCGACGGTGTCGCCGACCGCCACCAGGACATCGATGATCGTGCCGGGCATGGACGCCGTGACGTGGCCGGGCTCGGTGGCGCGTGGTCGCCGGCTGCCGCCGGCGGCCGGCGCGGCTTCTTTCTCGCCGATGACAATCTCGTCCAGTGTTTCCACCAGCACCTCTTCCGGCACGCTGTCGACCGTCATGTAAAACGGTCGGTTGGCAAGGGTGCGATGCCCGGTGCCCGTGACCTTGATGTGATAGGTCTCGCCGTGCAGGGTGACATTGAACTCGGTCGGGCGCGTGCGCGTCTCCGGCGTTTCACCGACGGGCTCGAGCGGTTCGGGTATCAGGGCATTCCTGCTGCGCTGTTTAAGGAACTCCTTGCCGATTTCCGGGAACATGGCGTAGGTCAGTACATCCGCCTCGCTCTCCGCCAGCTCGCCGATCTCGCTGCGCAGGCGATCCATTTCGTTGCTGAGCAGGTCGGCCGGGCGTACGTCGATGACATTCTCCTTGCCGATGGCCTGCTGCTGCACGGCCGGGTCGACTGGCGCCGGTGCCCTGCCGTAGCGGCCCTGCAGGTAGTGTTTCACCTCGTTGGTGATGGTCGAATAGCGCTTGTCGGTGAGTACGTTCAGCACGGCCTGTGCGCCGATGATCTGGGAAGTCGGGGTCACCAGCGGCGGGTAACCCAGGTCCTTGCGGACCGCCGGGATTTCAGCGAACACGTCCTCGATTCGATCGAGCGCCCCCTGTTCACGCAGCTGTGAATGCAGGTTGGAGATCATGCCACCGGGGACCTGGTAGACCTGCACGCGCGTGTCCGGTCCGAGGTAGTCGTTCTCGAACTGGTGATACTTCTTGCGCACGTCACGAAAATACAGGCCGATCTCCTGCAAGGCATCGAGGTCGAGCCCGGTGTCGTACTCCGTGTTACGTAACGCTGCGACCAGGCTCTCGGTCGCTGCGTGGCTGGTACTGCCGGAGAAGGCCGAAATGGCCGTGTCGATATGGCAACAGCCGTTTTCGATGGCCTTCAGCAGGCACATCTCGGCGGTGCCGGCGGTGGCATGACTGTGCAGGTGCAGCGGCAGGTCGGTCGCCTGCGTGATCTCGCGTACCAGTTTACCGGTCACCATGGGCGTCATCAGGCCGGCCATGTCCTTGAGCGCGATGCTGTCGCAGCCCATGTCTGCCAGTTCACGTGCCATGCTGACGAATGCAGCCGTATTGTGTACCGGGCTGGTGGTGTAGCAGATGGTGCCCTGGGCATGCTTGCCGACGGCGCGCACGGCATCGATCGCGGTTTTCAGGTTGCGTGTGTCGTTCAGCGCATCGAAGATGCGGAACACGTCGATGCCGGTATCGGCAGCCTGCTTGACGAAGGCCTCGACCACATCATCGCTGTAGTGCCGGTACCCCAGCAGGTTCTGGCCGCGCAACAGCATCTGCAGGCGCGTATTCGGCAGCGCCACGCGCAGCTCCTCGAGCCGCTGCCAGGGGTCTTCCTTGAGATAGCGCAGGCAGGCATCGAACGTGGCACCGCCCCAGACCTCAAGCGACCAGTAGCCGATCCGGTCCAGCCGTTCGCACGCCGGTAACATGTCCTCCGTACGCATGCGCGTTGCGATCAGCGACTGGTGTGCATCGCGCAGGATAACGTCCGTGATATGTACTGTCGTCATGTCGTGTCCGTTGGTGTTATGGGTTACATGCCCAGGTGTGCCGAAATTGCCGCGGTGATGGCCGCCGTCAGCTCACGCGTGGGGCGACTGGTCCGGTAGTCGACGAGCTCAGGGTGGTCTTCGACAAACCCGGTGTCGAATACGCCTTGCCTGAAAGCAGGCACCTTGAGTATCTCCCGGTAGTAGGGAATTGTGGTGCGGACCCCGTAAACGCCGATATCCTGCAGCGCGCGGTCGGCCCGGTTCAGCAGATCCTCCCAGTTCAGCGCCCACACCGTCAGCTTGGCGCACATGGAATCATAGCAGGGCGGGATCTCGTAGCCAGTGTAGATCGCGCCATCCGTACGCACGCCGGGCCCGCCCGGCGCGAAGTAGCGCGTGATCTTGCCGAAGCTCGGCAGGAAATCGTTCTTCGGATCCTCCGCGTTGATGCGCAGTTCCATGGCGTAGCCGCGCCGCTGAATGTCGGTCTGTGCGAAACTGAGCGGCTGGCCGTCGGCAATGCGTATCTGTTCCTGCACGATGTCGATGCCGGTAATTGCCTCCGTCACGGTATGTTCGACCTGCAGGCGCGTGTTCATTTCCATAAAATAGAAACGGCCGTCGTCGTCAAGCAGGAACTCGACGGTGCCTGCATTTTCATAGTGCACGGCCTTCGCCGCGCGTACGGCCATCTCGCCGAGATGCTCGCGCTGTGCCTCGTCCAGTTGCGGCGAGGGAGCGATCTCGACGAGTTTCTGGTGACGGCGCTGGATGGAGCAGTCGCGCTCGAACAGGTGGATGCAGTTGCCGTGACTGTCGGCCAGCACCTGCACCTCGATGTGCCGCGGACGAACGATGCACTTTTCCATGAAGACGTCCGCCGCCCCGAAGGCCTTGGCGGCCTCCGACAGTACCCGGTCGTAATTCCTGCGCAGATCCTGCTCTGAATCGCAGCGACGGATCCCGCGGCCGCCGCCGCCGGAGGTGGCCTTCAGCATGACGGGGTAGCCGAACTCCGCGGCCAGCGCCACGGCCTCGTCGAGGCTGCCCAGGTTGCCGTCACTGCCGGGGATGACCGGGATACCGGCCTCGATCATGGCCTGGCGGGCCGCGACCTTGTCACCCATGCGGGTGATCACCCGTGCATCCGGGCCGATGTAGCGCAGGTGCCGCAGCCGGCAGATCTCGGCCAGCAGTGGATTCTCGGAGAGAAAACCATAGCCGGGATGCAGGGCGTCGCAGCCGGCGGCCACGGCCAGATTGACGATGCGGTGTGCATTCAGGTAACCGGCGATCGA
>CAMYKJ010000015.1 GCA_947258945.1 uncultured Ectothiorhodospiraceae bacterium | reverse complement strand
GTCATGCTTGCGAAAATCGCGGTATGCGCCCAGTAGCTCCGGATTATTCGTGAACGCATAGCGCCGTGCGGGATTGACCTGTGCGACCGCGGCCTGCAGTAACTCCGTGCCGGCATCAAGCCCGGCAAAGTCTGCCAGCGTGCCGAGTTCCTTAAGCGGATCGGCGAGAAAGTCCTCATAGCGGACACGGATGGCATTTGCGCCGAACTGTCTTTCCAGCACGAGTGCCCGTGCTGTGTATTCCTCCCACAGCACCAGGCCTTCCTCGAGATGGAATAGCCTGGGGGATTGCTGGAAGCGCAGCGTTCCGTCGAGTTGCTCCGGTGTCATGTGTGCAAGTTGTGCCTGGTGACTTTGCAGTATTTCCTGTTCGCGCTGTTGCAGGCTGGCCGCGACATCCAGCGGGTTGCGGCATACATGAACCAGTTTTGCATCCGCGAAGGCAGCGGCCCAGATTGCTGCCGTGAAGGTATTACGCGGGTCCTTCCACCCCCAGGCGACCCGGTTATCCGGTGAAAAGACCTGCTGGTGTCGGGGGTCGGCGCCGGTAAATGAAACAGCAGAGGGGCTGTTTACAATATTGCCGATGACCGCGAGCAGGTAACCGGCCAGGTCGTCATTGATGAAGCGCATGTTGTAGGGATTGTCCCAGCTCGCACCGAACTGTTCGAACATCCACTGGTTCAGGGTCAGGAAAAATACCGCTTCGTGATTGTGTTCCTTTACATCGCCGGTAAACAGGCCCGCCGCTTCCAGTGCGCGGCAGACCAGCGAGGTACCGGAGCGGTGCATGCCGCAAATTATAATAGGTCCCATCAGCATCTTACTCCGTCATGGTTTTGTGTGGTTCATGCGCACCCTGGCATCACGCGGCCCGGTGTATCGCCGGATTCATCAAACAGTTCATTGCACATGTCATCGAATTCCCGGTACTCGTGCGTGAGCGTATAGGTGAACGGGTCGTCCAGTTTCCAGACAGTCTGTATTTCCCTGTCGGCCAGCAGCGTTGCACGTTGCCTGTCCCAGATGTTGTACAGCGACAGATCGTCGGTTTCGACGGCGCGCTGCTTGAGACGGGAAAAATTCCACAGTATCCGACCCAGGTTGACGCCGAATTTGCGCTCAAATTCCATAGCGGAGGGTAGCCGGGCAGCTACCGTGAGGCCGTCGTGCTGCAGCAGGAGTGACGAGAACAACCGCTCGATGACGAAAATGCGCATGGATGCAGTTGCGTCGCGTTCGTACTGACCGCTGCCGCTGTATAGCTGCCCGACCTCCGTGCCGCGTTCCGCTTCCGTATCCAGCAGCTGCAGGGCCTGATCGATAAAGCTGAAATAGCGTTCCCAGAAACGGTTGTTAGCTACGAAATAATTGCAGAAGGCAAACGTGTTGACGTCGCTGACCGAGGCGACGCGGATGCCCAGGTGCTCCTCGAGGAAATAGGCCACCTTCTCGATACCGGTATGTCCACAGTGAATGCCCTGTTCCCAGACGTTTGCATACACGGCCTCGTTGCCGATCATGGGATTGATGAAGGCGCAGTCGGCACCGTTGGCGAACGCCGCCTGGCAGAAGTCATGGAACCCGGCGAAATCGACGGGGGACTTGTGCTCGAATTTCCAGGACACGAGCCCCCACGGTTCACGACTGTCCCGACTGGCCGTTCCGGCATGGAGCTGTTTAAACAGATCGTACTCGCGGGTACCGGGAGCACTGTTGGCCGAGGCATCGTACGGGATCGCGTCCTTGCAGATGAACTCCCGTTGCTGCACGTCCATGTAAGCCTGGTAGATTTTCATGTCCCTGAAAATAGTTGCTGTTATCGGTATTTAATAAAGCAAGACACATGCCATCCGGTTTTGTGCGGGGACAATTCCCACCCGATGATCTCCGCGAAACCATCGGTCAAATCATGGGTCCCGTCATGGCGAGCAACGCAGTGACGAAGCAATCTCCAAGCAATTGATATGAATTTGAAAGATTGCTTCGCTGCGTTCGCAATGACGACAGATCCGGCATCCCTGAACGGTGTTGTTCCCCGGTGTTGGCCGGAACCGGGACCACTCCGGAACAGTTGCCCTGCAAAATCTTTCCGCAGCCTGCCGGAATCCCGGCAATGGCTTGCCACCCCCGGCCAAGGCTGCGCCACAATTCCGGCGCGATGATTTACTGCAATTTTAACCGACTGTTTTAATTATATTTATATCGCTGACATTTGTGGCATAGCAATTGCATCAGCTGTGCCAGGCGCCAGCTGCTTCTCACCAACGGACAGTCAGCAGCCGGTTTCATGGATGAAACTGAACTACGCAAGCGGGATTGCTTATGAACAAGATCGTCATTATGGGTGTGGCCGCGGTGCTGCTGCTGGCACTCGCCGGCGGCGCGGCCTTCTTCTTCCTCGGCGGCTCCTCTGACCAGGCAATGGTGGAGGGTGAGGCCGCAACCGGTGAAGGTAGCGGCGAGACCAGCGAAGTCGATCTCGATCCGCCAATCTATCACGGTCTCGATCCGGACTTCGTCATTGCCTTCCAGAACCCCAAGACGGTGCGCTTCGTCAAGGCGTCCCTCGAGGTCATGGTGCGCGACGACGACGTCATCGAGGCGCTCAAGCTGCATATGCCCGCCGTGCGTGATGCCATCATCATGCTGTTCAGCGCCAAGACAGAAGACGACCTGCTCCCGCCGGAAGGCAAGGAAAAGTTGCGCGCTGAAATACTGAAAACAATCCGCGATACCCTGGAAGAGCTGACCGGTAGTCCGGGTGTCGAGGCGGTCTATTTTTCCAACTTCGTGATGCAGTAACGCACATGAGCGAGAACGAAGTACTTTCCGAAGAAGAAGTCGATGCCCTGATGGACGGTGTCGCTTCGGGCGAGGTCGGCGGCGAATCACCGCCGCCTGCCGGCGAGGTCATACCCTATGACCTGACCGACCAGGACCATATTGTTCGCGGTCAGCTGCCGGTGCTGGAAAAAATCAATACGAACTTCATCCGTCTGCTGGAGGAAGGCTTCGAGCAGATGCTGCAGCGCCCGGTCGAGATCGAGGTGGAAGATCTGCAAACGGTCCGTACGAACGACTATATCCACAGTCTCGGCCTGCCCGTCAGCCTGAATTTCATCGAGGTTCCGCCATTGCAGGGTGAAGCACTGGTCGCGCTCGATCCGGCCATGGTGTTTGCCATTGTGGATATCTATTTCGGCGGTACCGGCAAATACCGGAACCAGATGATCGGCCGCGATTTCACGCCGACCGAGAGCCGCATCATCCAGCTGGTGCTGAACCAGCTGCTGCAGGATCTGGCCGGGGCCTGGGAAGCGGTCATGCAGATAACGCCGCGTTACATCAAGTCCGAATCCGACCCGCAGTATTCGGTGCTGGCCGGTTCCCGCGAGATGCTGGTGATATCGAGCTTCCGCATCGAGCTTGATGGATCCGGCGGTGAATTCCATATCGCACTGCCGGGCTCGATGATCGAGCCGGTGCGTGATCTGCTAGATGGCGGCCAGCGCAAGAACAGATCAATGGACCAGGGCGACTGGCTGCAGGCACTGCAGTTGAATATCCAGGATGCGGACGTCGACCTGCGCGCCACCATAGCGCGCACGCGCCTGACACTGCGTGATGTGGTGGGTTTGCAGAGCGGTGACGTCATCCCGGTTTGCCAGCCGGAACAGGCCATGCTGCAGGTCGGTGATGTCCCAGTGTTTGCCGGCCAGTTCGGTGTATACCGGGAACAAAATGCAGTGTGTTTGCCGGCCAGTTCGGTGTATACCGGGAACAAAATGCAGTGAAAGTGACCGGCGCGATCGATGATGCGGAAAAAGCCAGGTTGAAACAACAGCAGGAGTGATTCATGAGCGAGCAGACAGACACAATGGATGTGAATGACGGTGCACAGGAGCAGGGCACGGCTGACCAGGAAGGCGCAGCCGCACCCGGTGAGAATTACGAGCGTGCCTCGTTTGACGAGCTGGGTGAAAGTGCGGGTAGTGCCGGGGCACAGGGTGAAACCAGTCTCGATGTCATCCTGGATATCCCGGTGACACTGTCAATGGAGATCGGACGCTCCCGCATCAGTATCGAGAACCTGCTGCAGCTGGCCAAGGGTTCCGTCGTGGAACTCGACCGGATGGCCGGTGAGCCGCTCGACGTACTCGTCAACGGTACCCTGGTAGCGCGCGGCGAAGTGGTCGTGGTGAACGACAAGTTCGGTGTCCGGCTGAGTGATGTCATCAGTCCGGCGGAACGTGTCAAGTCCCTTAAATAGGCAGTCGGCAACATCAACCGGAAGGGCCACGGATGGCAAATCACGCTGAAAAACTCAAACCGTTAGCATGGATCGCAATGCTGGCAGCCGCACTGCCGGCCGCCGCTGCACAGGCACCGGCATCACCGATCGGCATGGCCGGTGAGGTCCTGGACGGGGGTTTCATGCTGCAGTTCCTGGCAGGACTCGGCATCGTGGTGCTGTGCATCGTGGGACTTGCCTGGTTGCTGAAGCGTGCCGGCGGGCTGCAGTCATCTGCACGCGGCGCGCTGCGTGTCATCGACGGCGTTGCACTCAGCACCCGCGAGCGGCTGGTGCTGGTCCAGGTCGGCGACCAGCAGGTCCTGCTGGGCGTGGCGCCGGGACGCGTCAATGCGGTGCACGTGCTGGAGCAACCCGTACAAACGATCACGGACGGAGCAGCAGCAACGGAGAGCTTCGCCACACGCCTGCGCGAAGTCATCGGCAGGGAGAAGCTGTCATGAGAGTCCTGCTGATACTTGTCGGGCTGCTGTCCACCCTGTTTGCCCTGGAGGCGGCTGCCGCACCGGGCATGGCCGCCGTGACGGTGACACCGGGCGTTAATGGCGGAGAGACATGGTCGCTGAGTATCCAGGTGCTGGCAATGATGACTGCGCTGTCGCTGTTGCCGGCGGCGCTGATTTCGATGACATCGTTTACCCGCATCATTATCGTGCTGGCGATCCTGCGCCAGGCACTGGGCACGGCGCAGACACCGTCCAACCAGATTCTGATCGGTCTGTCACTGTTCCTGACGCTGTTCGTGATGTCGCCGGTGTTCGGCAAGATCTATAACGACGGCGTCAAGCCCTACCTGGATGAAACCATTACACCCGGGGAGGCATTGCAGAAGAGCGCATCACCCTTGCGCAGCTTCATGCTTGATCAGACGCGCGAGACTGACCTGGGCATGTTTGCCGACATTGCGAAAGTCGAGGAAGGATCACTGGAGTCGCGTGATACGGTACCGTTTTCACTGCTGGTGCCCGCCTACGTCACCAGCGAACTCAAAACCGCCTTCCAGATCGGCTTCCTGGTGCTGATTCCGTTCCTGGTTATCGATCTGGTGGTGGCCAGCGTGTTGATGTCGATGGGCATGATGATGCTGTCGCCCATGATCATCTCGCTGCCGTTCAAGATCATGTTGTTCGTGCTGGTAGACGGCTGGGCGCTGATCGTCGGCACTCTGGCGTCGAGTTTTTATGTGTGAGACGCACTTTGCGCACCGGGAATGGTGTGCAGCCCTGATTAATTGACGCACGGAGGCGCTATATATGACACCGGAGAGTGTAATCCTGATCGGCCAGGAAGCAATCAAGGTTACCGCGCTGATCGCGGCACCAATACTGGGCTCGGCACTTACCGTGGGCCTGCTGGTTGGTATGTTCCAGGCCGCCACGCAGATCCAGGAGGCTACACTCAGCTTTATCCCCAAGCTCGCCATCATGGCATTTATGCTGATGACAGCGGGCTCGTGGATGCTGAACCTGTTGGTCAACTTCACGCGCCGTCTCATCGGAAACATTCCACTCCTGATCGGTTGACGAGCGTATACCATGATTGCCATCAACAGCATGGAACTGAATACCTGGATGGTCGCATTCCTGTGGCCGTTCCTGCGTATTGGCGCCATGTTCGCTGCGGCGCCCGTGTTTGGTGCGCGCATGGTGCCAGTCAAGGTGCGGGCAGCGCTGGCCCTTGTCATGTCGTTGATGATGGCACCGATTGTGGTACAGGATGTGCCGGTTATCGAGCTGTTCAGTGCACAGTGGCTGATGGTGGCGGCCCAGCAGATCCTGATCGGGCTGGCCATGGGCTTTACCCTGCAACTGGTCTTTTCCGCGATCGTTATTGCCGCACAGTCCATCGCCATGAGTATGGGTCTGGGTTTTGCCAACGCCGTCGACCCGCAGAATGGTGTGCAGGTGCCGGTCGTTGCGCAGTATTACCTGACGCTCGCCACCCTGATGTTCCTCGCCCTCAACGGTCATCTGATTCTCGTGCAAATACTGGTTGACAGCTTTCAGAGCCTGCCGGTCGGCGAGGTTGGCCTGACACAGGCAGATATCTGGGCACTGGTGGGCTGGGGCGGGCGCATGTTTGCCGGTGCCGTTGCAATCGCACTGACCGCGATGGCCTCGCTGCTGCTGGTCAACCTGGCCTTCGGCGTCATGAGTCGTGCGGCACCGCAACTCAATATCTTCGGTGTCGGTTTCCCGGTCATGATGCTGACCGGCTTCGTCATTATTATGCTGAGCGTGCCTGGCATGACACCGCACCTGTCGAACCTGATGCAGGACGCCTTCCTGCTGTTACAGACCATGCTGGGGGGAGGCTGAACCATGGCCGAAGACCAGAACGGCATGGATAGAACAGAACAGGCGACCCCCAAACGCCTGCGCGAGGCCCGGGAGAAGGGCCAGGTCCCGCGCTCGCGTGACCTGAATACCCTGTTGCTGTTGCTTGCTGCCTCCGGAGGCCTGCTGGCTTTCGGCGGCAATCTTGCCGGTGGACTCTCGCGACAAATGGCCACGTCACTGAGTCGTCCCCGCGACAGCCTGTTCGATCCGCTGTTCCTGCAACCGTTTATGGGCAAGGTGCTGGCCGAGGTGCTGTTGACGTTTGCGCCCTTCCTGTTGCTGCTCTTTATGGTAGCCCTGCTGGCACCCATGGCCCTGGGAGGCTGGGTATTGAGCCCCAAGACGCTGGCCCCGAACATCGGCAAGATGAATCCGATCAAGGGTTTTGGCAGGATCTTTTCGAGTCGCGCGCCGGTCGAGGCGCTCAAGGCGTTTGCAAAATTCGCTGTTGTGGCCGTGGTCTCGACGCTGCTGCTCTACCAGCGGGCCGAAGAGCTGTTCATGCTCGGCGCCGAACCGGTCAAGCAGGGGCTGGCGCATATGGCCTCGATAATCGGCTGGTCGTTTATCGGCCTGAGTGCGGTGCTGATCCTGATTGCGGCCGTGGATGTACCGTTCCAGATCTGGGATCACAAGAACAAGCTGAAGATGACCAAGCAGCAGGTCAAGGATGAGCGCAAGCAGACGGAAGGCAATCCCGAAACCAGGAGCCGCATACGCGCCATTCAGCGGCAAATGGCACAGCAGCGCATGATGCAGGATATCCCGACGGCCGACGTGGTCGTAACGAACCCGACGCACTACGCGGTTGCGCTGCGCTATGACAGGGAAGGCAGCGGCGCACCGGTCGTGGTCGCCATGGGTGTCGACCTGATCGCCGGCCAGATCCGCAAGGTTGCCGTGGCCAATGAGGTAACGATCGTCGAGGCGCCGTCTCTGGCACGTGCCCTGTACCACAATGCCGAGATAGGCGCAGAGATCCCTGCGGGCCTGTACGTCGCTGTTGCGCAACTGCTGGCCTATGTCTACCAGCTGCGCGCGGTGCGCAAGGCCGGGCAACCGCCACCCGGGCAGCCTGAATCGTTCCCGATACCGGATGAGCTTCAGCATGAATAACGCATCAGCGGGCACTGGTTTCGCAGGAGCGGCCGCGGCCGTGAATGCCACTGGATTGATGCGCAGGATGTTCGCGGGCCTGCCCGGTCCCGCGGCAGGGATCGTCCGGGTGAAATGATGGATGCAACGATGACAAATGGAATATTCAGACTGCGCATGCTGATCGGGATGGGTACCCCGGTGGTCATGGTGATGCTGCTCAGTATGATGGTGCTGCCGTTGCCGCCGGTGATGCTCGATCTGCTGTTCACCTTCAATATCGCGTTTGCCCTGATCGTGCTGCTGGTTTCCGTATATACGGTAAAACCGCTTGAATTCGCCATCTTCCCGACCGTGCTGCTGGTGGCAACCCTGCTGCGACTGGCGCTCAACGTGGCATCCACGCGCGTCATCATGCTGGATGGCCACGAGGGTACCGCTGCGGCTGGCCGCGTCATTCAGGCATTCGGTGATTTCGTGGTGGGTGGCAACTATGCGGTCGGCCTGATCGTGTTCGCTATCCTCATGATCATCAACTTCGTTGTGGTCACCAAGGGTGCCGGGCGAATCTCCGAAGTCAGTGCAAGGTTTACCCTCGATGCGATGCCCGGCAAGCAGATGGCAGTCGATGCCGACCTGAATGCCGGCCTGATCACGCAGGACGAGGCCCGCGCTCGCCGCGAGGAAGTTGCCCAGGAGGCGGATTTCTACGGTGCCATGGACGGTGCCAGCAAGTTCGTGCGCGGTGATGCCGTCGCAAGTATGCTGATCCTGTTCATCAATATCATCGGTGGTTTCACCGTCGGTACGCTGCAGCATGGCCTGTCGGTCGGCGATGCGGCGCAGAATTATATCCTGCTGACCATCGGCGACGGTCTGGTCGCGCAAATACCCTCGCTGGTGCTGTCGACGGCCGCGGCCATCATCGTTACCCGCGTGTCCACATCACAGGACATGGGACAGCAATTCTTCAAGCAGATGTTTACCAACCCGCGTGCGCTGTTCGTGACGGCCGGAATCGTGGGTGCGCTGGGCCTGGTGCCGGGTATGCCGAATATCGTATTCATTACCATCGGACTGCTGATCGGCGCCCTTGGGTATTTCATCCGCAGTTCCCAGCAGGAGGCGGTGCAACAGGAACGGGTCGAGGAAGACAGGCCCGCCGAAGAACAGCAAAGCCCGGACCTGAGCTGGGACGATGTGCAGCCGGTTGACATGATCGGCCTGGAAGTCGGCTACCGTCTGATTCCACTGGTCGACAAGAAGCAGGGCGGGCAGCTGATGTCACGTATCAAGGGCGTACGCAAGAAGCTGTCGCAGGAGCTCGGTTTCCTGATCGATCCGGTGCATATCCGCGACAATCTCGACCTGCAGCCGGGTGCCTACCGGATCAACCTGCTGGGCGTACCGGTCGGTGAATCGGAAATCCATATTGACAAGGAACTGGCCATCAACCCGGGCCAGGTGTTCGG
The DNA here is from genome assembly GCA_947258945.1 of uncultured Ectothiorhodospiraceae bacterium. Taxonomy (GTDB): domain Bacteria; phylum Pseudomonadota; class Gammaproteobacteria; order UBA9214; family UBA9214; genus UBA9214. The sequence goes on along the minus strand of CAMYKJ010000015.1, from coordinate 4,609 downwards.
CGAAATCAGGGGTATCGAGACAAAGGACCCGGCCTTTGGGCTGGATGCGGTCTGGATCGAGCCCGCCCAGCGCGACGATGCGCAGACGAAGGGCTACACGGTGGTCGATGCCAGCACCGTCGTGGCGACACACCTCAGCCACCTGTTGCAGCAGCACGCACACGAACTGCTGGGCCACGAAAGCGTGCAGCAACTGCTCGACATGCTGGCGAACACCTCGCCGAACCTGGTCGAGACACTGGTGCCGAAGACGCTGTCGCTGGGCGTGGTGGTCAAGGTGCTGCAGAACCTGCTCGAGGAAGGTGTACCCGTCCGCGACCTGCGCAGTATTGCCGAGACTCTGGCGGAACAGGGCGGGCGCAGTCAGGATCCCGATGTGCTTACGTCGGCTGTTCGCACCACCTTGTCGCGCATGATTTATCAGAAAATCAACGGGATGGAGGAAGTCTTGCCGGCCATGACGCTGGAGCCGAATCTGGAACAGTTGTTGCTTCAGTCCATGCAGGGCGCACGGGAAGGCGGGCCGGGTATTGAACCGGGACTGGCGGAGAGCATGCTGCATTCACTGCAGGAACAGACCCGGCGCCAGGAGTTGAGCGGGGAGGCGGCGGTCCTGCTGGTGTCACCCCTGTTGCGTCGCTGGCTGGCACAGTTCGTTCGCGGTTCGGTACCCGGAATCAGCGTACTGTCCTACAACGAGGTCCCGGCGCAAAAACAGATCAGGGTCATCGCCACCATCGGCGGCGAGGCCTGGCAGAAGGCGGGTTGATCGTCTGAAAACATACTATGAATAGGTTACGAGGTAGAACGGTATGTCCCTTCTCCCTGCGGGAGAAGGACAGAGCCTGTCCCCGCGAAGGCGGGGAATGAGGGGATCGCAAATCAGGTTGTTGCTTTATTTAATCCCCTCTCCCCAGACCTCTCCCTGGGGGAGAGGGGGACGAGGAATGGCTGTATACAAGGAGGTAACAGGCAATGAAGATGAAACGGTTTATCGCCGCCGGAATGCGGGATGCGATGCAGCAGGTCGGCGAGGTGCTGGGCCCGGATGCCCTGATACTTTCCAGTCGCAAGACGGAAGATGGCGCCGAGATCATTGCCGCGGTTGACTACGAGGAAGAATTGCTGGATGTCGGTGATTCACCCACGGCAACACCGGTCGAGGCACACAGTCAGCCCGTTCAGGAATCTGCGCCGACCGTTGCCGAAACTGCTGCGCCCGCAGTGACGGAGGAGGCGTCTGCACCGTCCGTCGATGATGCGCCGCTGCAGGAAGTGCGCACCGAGATAAGGGCATTGCGCAGTATGCTGGAAGTGCCGTTGTCGCAGCTCGGCTGGGACGAGGTCAGGCGGCGTGAACCGGTGCGTGCCGCGATCGTTGAGCACCTGGATGCCATGCAGGTTCACCCGGTGATTGCCAACCGGATTGCCGACGGCGTCAGTGCGATCAACGACGACCGTGAGGGGTGGGAGCAGGCCACCTCCATTCTCGAGGACATGCTTCCCGTTGTCGACGACGATCTCCTGGCCAGCGGCGGAACGGTTGCGCTGGTCGGCCCGACCGGGGTCGGCAAGACCACTACGATCGCGAAAATAGCGGCGGCCTTTGCCATGCGGCACGGACGCCGCCATGTCGCGCTGGTCAGTATGGACCATTACCGCATCGGCGCGCATGAGCAATTGCGTACCTACGGACGTCTGCTCGGTGTACCGGTACACATCGCCGGCGATGCGCAGGAACTGCATGCCGTCCTGAACCAGATGCACGATCGCAAGCTGGTCCTGATTGACACTGCAGGCACCAGCCAGCGTGATACGGAACTGCCGGACAAGTTTGTCGCGCTAGACACCGGTGATGCGGATATCCGCCGCTACCTGGTACTGTCTGCGACCGGCCAGGCGGAACTGACGGATGATGTGGTCAGCTCGTTCGCACGCATCGGGCCGGACAAGTGCATTCTGACCAAGCTCGACGAGGCAACCGGGATCGGTGGTGTACTGTCGGTGCTGATCAAGCATCGACTGCCGCTTGCATGGACGGGCAACGGCCAGCGGGTACCGGATGATTTCCATCCTGCGCGTGCTCATCAGCTGGTAATGCTGGCAGAGGCGCTGGCCGGGGAAGATACAACCATGCATGCAAACGCGTCATGGCTGCACGCAATGAATTCCGCGGGGGGCGATGCGCATGTACACGCATTCCTCTGAAGCGACCGACCAGGCCGCGGGCCTGCGCCGGCTTTCGCGGTACCGGCCGGTGAAGGTCATGGCCGTTGCCAGCGGCAAGGGCGGCGTCGGCAAGACCACGGTGTCGGCCAACCTGGCCATCATGCTGGCACGCCAGGGCAAGCAGGTCATGCTGCTCGACGCCGACCTGGGACTGGCCAATGTCGATGTCATGCTGGGTCTGAATGCGCGCCAAAATCTCTCGCATGTCATCGCCGGCGAGGCAACGCTTGAGGAAGTGATCATCGAGGGGCCGGCGGGAATCAGGGTGGTCCCGTCCGCATCCGGTAAACACAACATGCTCAACCTGGCGGCGACGGAACAGGCCGGGCTGATTCGTGCATTCGGTGAACTGACGCACGATGTGGATATCCTGCTGGTCGATAACGCCGCGGGTATATCCGACAGCGTGGTCACCTTCGCGCGTGCCTCCCACGAGGTGATCGTGGTGGTTTGCGACGAGCCGCGACGTCACACTCGGGTTCATGGGGGCGGTGCCGCATGATGACTATCTGCGCAAGGCAGTGCAGCGGCAGCAGGCGGTGGTCGAGGCCTTTCCGCGCAGCCGCTCGGCGCTGGCGTTCAGGAAGATGGCGGACAAGACAGACAAGTGGCCATTGCCGAATCTGGCCAGTGGTCAGCTGGAGTTTTTTGTCGAGCGTCTGATCCATGCCGGACAGGACATGGTCGGGAGCACGGTATGAACAGGCAGGAGCGAACAGATCCCGGCGCTGCCGGGTGTCAGGCGTATTCGTCGATATGCGGCCGGCCGGTGTCCGCATCTTCGTCTTCAGGTTGCCGATGCCGCCTGGAGCGGGGTTCGTGTTTGTCTTCGCGCGGTTTGCGGTGTGGCAGTGGCTGTGTCCGCGGCCGGATGTCCGGTGCGGGTGGCAAGTGGCTGATGCGGTCGAATGATCCCATGATGTGGACTCAAACTGGCTATCCCATGGCTGTTATATCGGCAGCGGGAGGGGGTACTTTATGATTGCGGAAGACTATTTTTCGGGCAGTGAATCGGACGCGCCGGAGCAGACAACAACAGCAGGCCGGCATAACAGGAACCTGAGCAGTATTGTCAGCACCATCCGGGACGACGGGCCGTCGGTGGTGGAAGGGTTATGGCCGGTGCAGGATGCGGAAAACGCCGCAATACCGGTGGCTGACAATCCGGAACCCGCTCTGCAACGGCAGCGGGTATACCCGGCAATCGATGAGCGTGGATTGTACCTGGCTGAACTGCCCGCAGGGCTGGTTACTGAAATGACGGATGCGACGGCCGGCATACAGGTCACGTTTACGCAATGGATCGCTCGGGTGGGCGAGCTGTTTAGCGGTCTTGCGTCAACGGAGTCCGAAGGGGCCTTGATTGTTTCGCCGGATATGGACGCAGTCGCGGCAAGACAGGCGCAGATTATTGCCCGACTGGATGCACTGGCGGCCACGGTCACTGCGCTGCAAGTCCGCTTTGACCGGCAACAGGCTGCACAGGTGACCGGCAGTGTGACACGGCAGGCCGCGCAGGCATTACAGCTCAAGGCCCTGAAGGCACAGCTGGTCGAACTGCAGCAGCAGACAGCGGCCAGTCCCGCCGCACCGGCACAGCCGGCCGGGCAGTCCCGCGGCACGCTGGCCGATACGCAGACACCGGAAACCGGTGACTGGGTTGTGAATGTGGCCTCGTCATCCAGGGAGGGTCCGATCAAGGCCCTGCAGCACAAACTCCGGCAGCAGGATATCCACACCGAGCTGCAGCGCACGGACGTGCAGGGCAAACCACGCTATCGGTTACGTGTCACGGGATTCTCCTCAGGCGGCGAGGCGAGGCGCTATGCGGCCCGCCTGGAGCAGCAGGCGGACCTGCAGGGTGCCTGGATCAGCAGGCGCTGAGTTTCGAATGTGCCCGAAAAGGCCGCATTCAAAGGCTTAATTCCCGGGCGGTTGTGACGATATATAGGGAACGCGGTATACCGACTGGTAGCGTCGAGCCGCGTAATCGGCAGGCTGGACGCCGTGCCGCTGAATTCAGGATGACATTCAGATCAATCAAGGGAATGAAAATGGCAGAAGAATCAGCAAGTAATATTTCGATAGACGACAGCCTGCTGGCCCGCCTCGAGAACTGTACAAACCTGCCCAGCCCGCCGACGGTGGCCATACGCATCATCGAGCTGTCCAACGACCTGAACGTGGACATCGGCAAGGTAGCCGATGTCATCAGCATGGATCCCGCGCTGAGCGCCAAGATCCTGCGCATCGCCAATTCGCCCATTTACGCCCTGCGGCGCAAGACCGAAAATCTCCACCAGGCCATTACCCTGCTGGGCCTGAACGGCACGCTGACGCTGGCGCTGAGTTTCTCTCTCGCGGCGAGCATGAACAACAA
>CAMYKJ010000014.1 GCA_947258945.1 uncultured Ectothiorhodospiraceae bacterium | reverse complement strand
CGATTTCGTCACCGTGCTGCAGGCCTTCGAGGATGACCCGGAAACCGACGCGGTGATCATGATCGGCGAGATCGGCGGCCAGCAGGAGGTCGAGGCCGCGCGCTGGGCGAAGGAGAACATGAGCAAACCGGTGGTGGGTTTCGTCGCCGGGGTATCGGCACCGCCGGGACGTCGTATGGGCCATGCCGGTGCGATCATCTCCGGGGAAGCCGATACCGCCACTGCCAAGATGGACCGCATGGAAGACCTCGGCGTGCATGTGGTCCGCAACCCGGCGCTGATCGGCGAGACCGCCAACCAGGTCTTTTCCTGATCTTGATTAACCTGAAAACACCACAGAGCTCACAGAGGACACAGAGTGTAAAACGCTGTCCTTAAGCCCGGAATCTCTGTGTTCTCTCGGTAACTGCTCCTGCGTTACTCTACCTCCTACATGGCCCAGGCCAGCCTCTCGACCGCTTCCCGGTCTCACCTCCTCCCTGTAGTCGTGTGAGCTCTGTGGTGGTAAAGACTCGGCTGAATATAACCTGTTAAAACAGTATTCCCCGGAATTATGCAGCTATCATTGCCTGCCGGCGGTATTCCCAGATTCTTGTATGGAATAAGTCTTTATTTCACTCTGTGTCCTCTGTGTTCTCTGTGGTGGTTTTTTAAAAAGTCTAATCAGTGACCTGTCGGCATTGCTTGCGCCGTCCCTTCCGCTTAAACTACCCCGTTGAAATTATTCACTAACCTCCCGTTTTACGGCGGGTTTCCCGTTATTCAAGCAAATGTATGGAGTCTTGCATGGCCATTGAACGCACCTTTTCCATTATCAAGCCCGATGCGGTCGCGAAGAACGTGATCGGCGAAATCGTCAGCCGTTTCGAAAACAACGGCTTGCGCATTGTCGCGTCGAAAATGGTGCATCTTACGAAAGAACAGGCCGGGGAGTTCTATGCCGTGCACAGGGAGCGCCCGTTTTACCCTGACCTGGTCGAGTACATGACCTCCGGGCCGGTCGTGGTGCAGGTGCTGGAAGGCGAGAACGCCATCATGAAGAACCGCGAAATCATGGGCGCCACCAACCCGGCCGAGGCCGCGCCCGGCACCCTCCGTGCGGACTTTGCCGCGAGTATCGAAGAGAATGCCGTGCACGGTTCCGATGCACCCGAAACCGCGGCGCAGGAAATCGAATTTTTCTTCAGCGACGGGATCTGCGCGCGGACACGCTGAACGCCCGCTGATACTGCAACATGACCGCATCACCGACAATCAACCTGCTGGATTACGACCGCGCCGGGCTGGAGGCATATTTCACCGCGTGCGGTGAAAAGCCGTTCCGGGCGACCCAGCTGATGAAGTGGATCTACGGCCAGGGGGTGACCGACTTTGCGGCAATGACCAATATCAGCAAGGCGCTGCGCGCCGGACTGGCGGCCGGGACGTCGATTCGACTGCCGGAAATCGCCGCAGACAATGTATCGGATGACGGCTCGCGTAAATGGCTGTTCCGGCTCGAAGACGGAAATTGCATCGAGACGGTCTTTATCCCCGAGGCCGACCGCGGCACCCTGTGTGTCTCCTCGCAGGTCGGCTGCATGCTGAACTGCAGCTTCTGCTCCACCGCCAGCCAGGGATTCAACCGTAACCTGTCAACCGGTGAGATCATTGCGCAGGTCTGGATGGCCGCACACCTGCTCGACCAGCGGCCGGGCGCACCGCGCCAGGTGTCCAACGTGGTCATGATGGGGATGGGCGAGCCGTTGCTGAATTACGACAACGTGGTCCGCGCCATCCGTATCATGCTGGATGACTTCGGTTACGGTCTGTCCAAACGTCGGGTCACACTCAGCACGGCCGGTGTGATACCCGCCATCCGGCGGTTGCGCGAGGACTGTGATGTCAGCCTGGCGGTGTCGCTGCATGCACCCGATGACGCGCTGCGTAACGAGCTGGTGCCGCTGAATCGTAAATACCCCATTGGCGAACTGCTGGACAGTTGCAGGGAATACGTCGGCGAGGGCCGGCGCCGGGTTACCTTCGAATACGTCATGCTTGCCGGCATCAATGATACCGACAGGCATGCGCGTGAACTGGTCAAGTGTCTGCGGGGTGTTCCGGCCAAGGTCAACCTCATCCCGTTCAATCCGTTTCCTGCGACCCGCTACCGGCGCAGCGATCAGTCACGCATCGACCGGTTTTTCGCCATACTGAACCGGGCCGGTATTGTCACCATCACGCGGCGCACGCGCGGCGATGATATCGATGCGGCCTGCGGTCAGCTGGCCGGCGAATTCCAGGACCGGACGCGGCGGCGCGAGCGGGTACAGGCAACCATCCAGGTACAGGGACATGTTCAATAGACGGTTACTGATCAGTATTGCATTCACCCTGTTACTGCCGGCCTGCGCCACCAGCCCGGACTCGCATGACAAGGCCCGCACATTGTCTGCGGCCCAGGCAAACACCCGGCTGGGCATCGAGTACATGCGTTCCGGGAATCTGGAAAAGTCCCGTAACCGTCTGGAAAAGGCAATCACGCTGGCACCGGATTATGCCCCCGCACATGATGCCATCGCTGTTATGTACGAGCAGGCGGGCGATGTTACGCTTGCAGAGAAGCATTACCGGAAAAGTCTGAGCCTGGATCCGGAGAATGGCAGTGCACGCAACAATTACGGACAGTTCCTGTGCAAGGCGAAACGCTTTGATGAGGCCGAGGACGCGTTCAGGCGCGCGGCGGACAACCCGTACTACAGATCATCCTGGGTGCCGCAGACCAACATGGGTATCTGCCTGATGGGCGTGCCGGACAACAAGGGTGCGGAGGAATACCTCAAACAGGCGCTGAAAAGCCAGCCCAGATATGCACCCGCACTGCTGAATATGGGGAAAATCAGTTTCGATGAAGGAAATTTCCTGAGCGCCCGTGCCTACCTGCAGCGTTACTATGAGGAAAGCGAACCTACCGCGGATAGCCTGTGGCTTGCGATTCGTACGGAAAATGCACTCGGGGACTACCAGGCCTGGGGCAACTATGCCCTCAGACTGAAAAATAATTTTCCCGAAAGCGAGCAGAACCAGCTGCTGCAGGAGTGGGAGAATGAGCGGCGGTCGGGAAACTGACATCAGCGAGCCCGGCCGGTCCGACAACAGTGGCGCCATCGGTGCCCGGTTGAAGGCCGCCAGGGAGGCGCGACGGCTGACTGCGGAAAACGTGGCGCAACAGCTCAAGCTGGATGTGTCGGTAATCAATGCACTGGAAAACGATGACAGGCAGCATCTGCCGGCGCCGATATTCGTCCAGGGTTACCTGCGCAGTTATGCGCGCCTGCTGGACCTGCCGGAAGATGAACTGGCAAGTGATTACACCCGTCAAAGCGGCGAGCCGCCGCCGCTGACCGTGAATCGCAAGTCTGCCGGCAAGCCTTCCTTGCACTTGCCGTCGGCAACTGTGATACGGAATGTCATACTGGTGATGCTTGCACTGGTCCTGCTGTGGCTGGCATACCCGTATGTGAGCAGGATGCTGGATTCGCAGAACCTGCCGGACGATGAACAGTCGCCGGGGTTCCTGGAAATACCGCCCCCGGAGCGCTGAGTGCCGCGGTACAGCCGCTGCGAAAACTGCAGACAGACACCGGATCACTTTACGGAACAGACCGGATACATGGCCAAGACAATACAGGCCGTCCGGGGTATGAATGACATACTCCCGGCGGAAACATCAGCCTGGCAATACCTGGAAGACACGCTGCGCGAGGTCGTACACGCCTACGGCTACCGCGAGATCAGGTTGCCGTTGCTGGAAAAGACCGAGCTGTTCAGCCGCTCCATCGGCGAGGTCACGGACATCGTCGAGAAGGAGATGTATACCTTCGACGACCGTAACGGCGACAGCCTTACACTGCGCCCCGAGGGGACGGCAAGCTGTGTGCGTGCCTGTATGCAGCATGGTTTGCTGCACAACCAGGTGCAGCGGCTCTGGTATGGCGGTCCGATGTTCCGCCATGAACGGCCGCAGAAAGGCCGCTATCGCCAGTTTCACCAGGTCGGTGTCGAGGCCTTCGGCATGCCCGGTCCGGATATCGATGCGGAAATGATCTTCATGACGGCGCGTATGTGGGCGCGGCTGGGTCTCAGGGGCGCCAAGTTGCAGGTCAATTCACTCGGTACGCCGGCCGCGCGGGCGGACTATCGCGAGGCGCTGGTCGATTACCTGCGCACACATGCAGACCGGCTGGACGAAGACAGCACGCGGCGCCTGGAAAGCAACCCCCTGCGTATCCTGGACAGCAAGAACCCCGATATGCAGGCACTGATTGCCTCGGCACCGCAGCTGCCGGATTACCTGGATGAGGAATCGCGCGAGCATTTCAGCGGGTTTTGCAGTCTGCTCGATGCGGCGGGGGTGGCCTACGAGGTCAACCCGCGGCTGGTACGCGGGCTGGACTACTATTCGAAGACGGTATTCGAATGGGTGACGGACCAGCTCGGCGCGCAGGGTACCGTGTGTGCCGGAGGGCGCTTCGATGGCCTGGTGGAATATCTCGGCGGTCGTCCCACGCCGGCATTCGGCTTCGCCCTCGGCCTGGAACGGTTGCTGGCATTACTGCTGTCCGCTGATGCACAATTACCCGTCAGCGATCCGCATGTATATATGGTACTGTCCGGCCACGGAGCGACGCAGCGAGGACTGGTGCTCGCTGACGAGCTGCGCAATGCGGTCACGGGATTGCGCCTGCAGGTCAATTGCGGCGGCGGCAGCTTCAAGAGCCAGTTCAAGCGGGCGGACCGGAGCGGGGCGGGCTTTGCGCTGGTTCTCGGCGAGGACGAGATTGCACAGCAAACCGCGGTCCTCAAGCCGCTGCGCAGCGATGCAGATCAGGAGATCCTCGCACAGTCCGGTCTGGCTGCGCGGATCGGTCGCCTGCTTTCAGATGATCCAGCCGGGCAGGTATGCTGACAGCAGCCCGTTGACGGCAGGTACAGGAGTGGTTGATGGATACAGAAGACCAACAGCTTGAAGAACTGAAAAAATGGTGGAAGGAAAACGGCAGCTCGATCATAACGGGTGTCGTGCTCGGCCTTGCCATCCTGTTCGGCGCCCGGGCGTGGTTTGCCTGGCAGGAACGTACCGCGCAACAGGCATCCGCCGTATACACCGTCATGATGAATGATATGCAGGCGGGCGACGTCAAGGCGGCAAGCGACAACGCCGGAGTACTGATCGCGGACTTCAGCAGTACGCCCTATGCAACACTGGCTGCGATGCTGCTGGCGAAGTTCCGCATCGAGGACAATGAGCTGGATGCCGCCAGGACGCAGCTGCAGTGGGCGCTGGACAATGGCAGCGACGAACTGCGCGACACCGCGCGAGTGCGCCTCGCCAGGTTGCTGATCAGTCTCGAGGATTACGATACCGCACTTGGTCTGCTGCATGAGGCGGAGGCGAGTGTCGGCCAGGGTGGCGTGATCAGTGAGTTGCGCGGTGACATTTACAGCCTGCGCGGCGAGTCCCGGCAGGCGGTCGATGCCTACCAGGAAGCACTGTTGCTGATGAACCTGGAGTATCCCGGGCGCCACCTGGTGCAGCTTAAATTCGACAATGCCGTTGTCCTGGCGGCGCCGTCCATGGATGATTCACTGTGATTCGTGGTCTTGCAATCATGCTGTTGCTGGGCCTTGCCAGCGGCTGCTCCACGGTTAAATCCTGGATGCCGGGCATGCTGGAAGGCGAAGATAATGCCGCACCGCCGACCGCACTGACGCCGGTCGAAAAACCGGTCAAGTACAACCGTCGCTGGAGCCGCGATATCGGCGTGGGTCTGGATGAATTCAATCTGAACCTGCGCCCGGCCGTGCGCGACGGGCGTGTGTATGCGGCTGACCGGAAAGGCCGCGTTGTAGCGATCGACGCGCTGTCGGGCGACGAGGTCTGGACCGTGAAAACCGGTGCGGCCGTATCTGCCGGCCCGGGCGTCGGCGAAGGGCTGGTCCTGCTCGGCACCAGCAACGCGAAGATCATTGCACTCGATGCCGACGACGGTAGCGAGCGCTGGCGTGCAGAAGTGAGCAGTGAAGTCCTGTCCGTGCCGCAAACCGATTTCGAGAAAGTGATCGTGCAGAGCGCGGATGGCAACTTGACCGCACTGTCTGCAACCGACGGGGAGTCATTGTGGATCTATGACAGGAGCGTGCCGGTACTGACCCTGCGCGGCACGAGTACACCGGCAGTGCAGCAGGGGGTGGTCGTTGCCGGATTCTCCAGCGGCAAGCTGGTCGCGCTCGACGCGGAAAAGGGCCTGGTTGCCTGGGAGACAAGCGTCGCAATCCCGCAGGGGCGCTCGGAACTCGAGCGTATTGTCGATATCGACGGCGACCCTGTCATTGTCGGTGGTGCGGTGTTCGTGACGACCTACCAGGGCCGCGTCGCCGTGGTCGAGTTGCGCACCGGCACACTTGGCTGGAAGCGCGACCTGTCCTCGCATGCCGGGCTCGGTGTGGATTATGCACAGGTGTACGTGACAGACGAGAACAGTCATGTCTGGGCACTGTCTCGCGATACCGGCGCTGCCGCGTGGAAACAGGACAAGCTCGCGAACAGGAAGCTGACGGCACCGGAACCGTTCGATGGCTATATTGCGGTCGCTGATTACGAAGGCTACGTGCACCTGTTGTCGCGCTACGACGGGAAAATCTCCGGCCGCATGGAGGTGGACGGAAAAGGTGTAAGCGTGCAGCCGCTGGTTGTCGACGATGTGCTTTACGTCTACGGGAATTCAGGCAAACTGGCCGCCTTCACGCTCGAATAATCCGGTACCGGTGACCCCGCCGCTCCGCTCTGCACAGCAATCACAATCATGTTGCCGGTTATCGCACTCGTTGGACGGCCGAATGTCGGCAAGTCGACCCTGTTCAATCGCCTGACGCGTTCACGCGATGCCCTCGTTGCGGATTACCCGGGCCTCACCCGCGACCGCCAGTATGGCGACGGCATGCTTGGAGACCGTGCCTGTATCGTGATTGATACCGGCGGTCTCGGTGAGGCAACGAACGACCTCGACAGCCTGATGGCGCAACAGGCCTGGCAGGCGGTAGCGGAGGCGGACCTGGTCCTGTTTCTCGTTGATGTGCACGACGGGTTGACGGCGAGCGACGAGGCCGTGGCCGATGCCCTGCGCCGCACCGGCAAGCAGGTACTGCTGGTCGCCAACAAAATAGACGGGACCAACGCCGACACGGCGCTGATCGAATTTCATGCACTTGGCCTCGGCGATCCGCTGCCGCTGTCGGCAACGCAGGGTCGTGGTTTTGCGGCACTCACCGAATGCGCGATCGATTACCTGCCACCGGTGCCGGATACGACGCCCGATGAACCGGGCGCCGACAGAATCCGGGTCGCCGTAGTCGGGCGTCCGAATGTCGGCAAGTCCACCCTGATCAATCGCATGCTGGGCGCAGAGCGCGTGCTGACCTTCGACATGCCGGGCACCACGCGCGACAGCATATTCATTCCGTTCGAGCGGGACAGCAGGGGATATACCCTGATCGATACGGCCGGTGTCCGGCGCCGGGCCCGTGTCCACGAGGCCGTGGAGAAGTTCAGCGTCATCAAGACACTGCAGGCAATCGATGCGGCGCATGTGGTGATCCTGGTGCTCGATGCACAGCAGGAAATCAGCGAGCAGGACGCCAGCCTGGCCGGATATATTGCCGACAAGGGGCGCGCACTGGTGATCGCCGTCAACAAGTGGGACGGTCTGGATACGCATGAACGCAACCGCATCAGGGACCAGCTGGACAGAAAGTTGCCGTTCCTCGGGTTTGCCACGACCGTGACTATCTCGGCACTGCACGGCACCGCTGTGGGTGAACTGTTTCCGCTGATTACATCCGCCTATGCCTCGGCAATGCGGGAACTGTCAACGCCGGCACTGACCGGCCTGCTCGAGCAGGCCGTGCAGCAACATCAGCCACCGCTGGTACACGGGCGCAGGATCAAGTTGCGCTACGCACACCAGGGCGGGCGCAACCCGCCGGTCATCGTCATACACGGCAACCAGACCGAGCGGGTGCCGGCCACCTACCGGCGTTATCTTGCCAGGTACTTCTCGAACAAGCTGAAACTGTCAGGCACGCCGGTTCGTATCGAGTTCCGGACCGGGAGCAATCCCTTCAAGGGGAAAAAGAACGTGTTGACGCCGCGCCAGGTAAAACGCAAGGCGCGTCTGAAACGGCATGTGCAGCGCGGGAACGCGCGAATAATTCGCGGCGCTGCGATATTACCTGTTGAATCGCGCACGCGGTGCGCTCCTACAATGGATGCGCTTTCACCTGTAACAATAGTTGACGCTGTCTGGCCTGTCGCTTGGCGGCACGTCTTTTCTGTGCCGTGTGGATGGCCTCGTCGCCGAGGTGGGCGTCGCCGTGTTCTTTGGCCAGACTGATCTGGCGTTCGCGTTCGCGACACCGGGCCTTTTGAGTCTCACTCGTCCGGTCATGGCAGTGCGGGCAGGAAACACCCGCCTCATATCGCGCGTCCGCCATAGTGGATGTACTCACCGGCATGCGGCAGGCGTGACACTGTGCATAGCGGCCTGGTTCCAGTCGGTGGTTGACCGTGACGCGCTCGTCGAAGACGAAGCATTCGCCTTCCCAGAGGCTGTCCTCCTCGCTGACCTCCTCGAGGTACTTGAGGATGCCGCCCTTGAGGTGGTACACCTCGTCGAATCCCTGCTGTTTCAGGAAGGCGGTGGATTTTTCGCAGCGAATGCCGCCGGTACAGAACATGGCGACCTTTTTGTGCCGCGTCCGGTCGAGCCGCGACCTGACGAAGTCCGGAAATTCGCGGAACGTGGTGGTTTCCGGATTGAGCGCATTCCTGAAGCTGCCGACCCTGTACTCATAGTCGTTACGCGTATCGACCACCAGCACATCCGGATCGCTGATCAGTGCATTCCAGTCGGACGGTGCCACGTAACGGCCCGCATCGCGGTTCGGGTCGATACCGGGTACGCCGAGCGTGACGATTTCGCGCTTTAGCCTGACCCGGGTACGCCTGAACGGCAACTGAGCGACCAGTGCTTCCTTGTAATCGAGGTCCGCCAGCCGGGGATCGCTGCGCAGCCAGTCGAGCAGGGCGTCGACAGCCTCGCGGGAGCCCGCAACCGTACCGTTGATACCTTCATTCGCCAGCAACAGGGTGCCGCGGACCCCGTTGCTCACCAGCATGTCATGCAGTGGACCGCGCAGTTCGCGGTAATCGTCCAGTCTGACAAACCGGTA
>CAMYKJ010000013.1 GCA_947258945.1 uncultured Ectothiorhodospiraceae bacterium | reverse complement strand
ACGCCGCTCAAACAGCGAGGCCACGATCACGATGCCCAGGCTGGCGGCCAGCTCGCCCAGCCTCGCGGTGGTCTCGCCCGGCACCGGTTCGGCCTGGTCGAAGTGACGCGCGTCCTCCTGCTGGCAGAAATACCGGCTGCGGTGCAGCTCCTGCAGCAGCACGAGCCGTGCGCCCTGTGCAGCCGCCTGTTCCATGCCGGCGATAGACGTGACCAGGTTGGCCTCGCGGTCCTCCCCGCAGGCATGTTGCACCAGCCCGACGCGGAGTACCCGGCTATCCATCGCTGGCTGGCAGTACGCCTGCCGGCAGTTGCAGCGTGGCGCAGTGCAGGCTGCCGGCCTGCCTGATCAGCGGCAGGCAGTCGATCGGGGTGATGGCGCGTGACGGAAAACAGTCCTGCAGGGCCTGTGCGGCCACACGATCGGCCGGGTCGTTGTAGGCAGGCATCAGGACGGCGTCGTTGATAATGAGGAAATTGGCATAGCTGGCTGGTAGATGCCGATTATCCTCATCGAAGCAGGGTGCTGGCAAGGGCAGGGGCACCAGGCGGTAGTCCCGGCCGGTCGCGGTCGTGAAACCCTGCAGCTGCGCCGCCATGGCCTTGAGCGGCCGATAGTGTGGATCATCGTTCTGCCCGCAGCTGCTGAAAGCAATGGTATCGGCCGAACAAAAACGCGCGAGCAGGTCGACATGGCCGTCCGTGTCATCCCCGATGATCTCGCCATGATCCAGCCACAATACGCGCCTGGCGCCCAGCGTCGCCTGCAGCGCCGATTCCATGTCAGCCCGCCCGGTCCGCGGGTTCCGGCCCGTGCCGAGCAGGCAGCGTGTGGTCGTCAGGAGTGTGCCACATCCGTCGGTATCGATACTGCCACCCTCGAGCACCAGGGAATGACGCGCCAGTGGCAGTTCGCCGAAGCGCCCGGCAGCATGTAGTGTCCGGGTAATGCCGTCATCCAGTGCGGCCGGGTACTTGCCGTCCCAGCCGTCGAACGTGAAGTCGTGCAGTGCAGGTGCCTTGTCCTGCATCGTTACCAGCGGGCCGTAATCGCGTATCCAGGTATCATTCGATGCGGCGCAGGCGTATGCGATGTCACCGCCCGGCAGGCCGGCCTGTTCGAGGGTGTCGTGGATGGTGTCGCGATGGGTCGCGTCGTAACAAATGATCAGCAGACGCTCATGCGCCAGTACGGCGCGGGCGATCTCGACATAGACGGGGATGATGTCGTCCAGTGCAGTGCGCCAGTCCGAGTGGCCGTGCGGCCAGGTCAGCGCAACACCGGACTGCGGTGCGAATTCAGGGACCAGCACGGAGCGCAGGAAGCGGAATGACGGCCGGACGGCCGGTGTGCCGCCTGCGCTGGGGGCGACCTAGTTGCCGGCAGCGCGATGCACGACCGAGTGGATGACACGGTCGTGTTCGAAGAAAACGGAAAAGCCGTTATAGTCCCAGCGCGCACCGGCCGTTGATACCGTTGGATACTCGGTCAGCGGATCGCCGTACCCCTGGCGCACACTGGTCATACCGGTGCCGGCACGGGGTGTCTGCAGCGCGGGAGCCGACTGGATACTGTCAACCAGCAGCACATCTGCGGCTGCCGGTCCCGCTATGAACAGAAACAGGGACAGGAAAAATGCGAGCGGTCGGGTGATATCCATGACTAACTCCTTGGTAAATATGGGCATTTCTCAGATAAACTATTCGTCTGGACTATAGCACCCGCGGCTGAAATACAAAAGTCGAAATTCATATAATGTGACAGGCATCACCCGCGGGCACCTGCTTGTACAGTTTATCGGCCGGCCGGGCATAATTCTGAGAACCAACAGGCAGAGAATCGCTATCACTGAATCCCTGACACACCGTGTGGCCGTCGCGCCGATGATGGACTGGACCGACCGGCATTGCCGCTACCTGCTGCGCCTGCTCAGCCGGCACACACGACTCTATACGGAGATGGTCACAACCGGCGCCATTCTGCATGGAGACCGCGACCGCCACCTGGCATATGATGCCAGCGAGCACCCGCTGGCGCTGCAGCTTGGCGGCAGTGTGCCGGCGGAACTCGCCGAGTGCGCGCGCATCGGTGCCGATTACGGCTACGATGAAATCAACCTGAATGTCGGTTGCCCGAGTGACCGCGTGCAGTCCGGGCGGTTCGGGGCCTGCCTGATGGCAGAGCCGCGGCTGGTCAGCGACTGTGTGGCCGCGATGCAGCAGGCCGTGTCGATACCGGTGACCGTGAAGACCCGTATCGGTATCGATGACATGGATTCATACCAGGGCCTGTGCCGGTTTGTCGAGACCGTCAGCCAGGGCGGTTGCTGCGTGTTCGTCATCCACGCCCGCAAGGCCTTTCTGCAGGGACTCAGCCCGAAGGAGAACCGTACCGTACCGCCCCTGAAGTATGACTATGTCTGGCAACTGAAGCTGGATTTCCCCGCTCTTGAAATCATCGTCAACGGCGGCATTGCCAGCCTCGATGAAGTGGCCAGTCACCTGCAGCATGTGGACGGTGCCATGCTCGGTCGCGCGGTCTACCATGATCCCCTGTTACTCGCCGGTGTCGATGGCCGCTTCTTCGCTGATCACCACGCCGTGCCAACCCGGCGGGAACTGGTCATGCAGATGCTGCCGTATATCGAGAGGGAACTGAATGGCGGGACGCAGCTCAAACATATCACCCGCCACATGCTTGGACTGTTCCAGGGTGTGCCGGGCGCGCGCCGCTGGCGGCGCCATATCAGCGAACATGCATACCGTCCCGGTGCCGACAGCCGCGTGCTGCTGGATGCGCTGGAAACGGTCGAGACCCCCGGCAAGCTGACAGATACAGGGTACTGTTCAAAACATGGATGATTTCATCTTCAACAACGAGGCGGTCATTCGCCTCGGCTTCTTCTTCGGCGTCTTCGCGGTGATGGCCGTGTGGGAGATCATCACACCGCGCCGGTCACTCACCCAGTCAAAGGGCAAGCGCTGGCTGAACAATATCGGACTGGTGGTGCTGAATACCGTCATACTGAGAGTGCTGTTCCCGACCGCGGCGCTCGGCGTTGCCCTGACTGCGCAGCAGCAGCAGTGGGGTGTGTTGAACCAGCTGGACTGGCCGGTCTGGCTGGCGATGGCCGTGGCGATCATCGTGCTGGATGCGGCAATCTACCTGCAACATGTGATGTTCCATGCAGTACCGGTGTTCTGGCGCCTGCACCGGGTACACCATGCCGACCTGGACTTCGATGTCACCACCGGTGCGCGGTTTCACCCGGTGGAGATCATTCTTTCCATGCTGATCAAGTTTGCCGTCATTGTCCTGCTGGGACCGCCGCTGGCGGCCGTGGTCATCTTCGAGGTGCTGCTGAATGCACTTTCCATGTTCAATCACAGCAACGTGCGCATCCCGCTGCCAATGGACCGTGTGCTGCGCTGGCTGATCGTGACCCCGGACATGCACCGCGTACACCACTCGCACCTCGAGCATGAAACCAACTCGAATTTCGGCTTCAACCTGTCGCTGTGGGACCGGCTGTTCGGCACCTACCGGGACCAGCCGCAGGACGGCCACACGGATATGGTGATCGGCATCGATACCTGGCGCGATCCGGGTCACTGCATTCGCCTGCCCGGGCTGTTGCTGATGCCGTTCCAGGGCAGGGTGAACGACTACGCGATCAACCGCCGCAGCTGGGAAACGCATGATGAGTCCTGAGGCGAAGCGGCGCGGGTTGATCCTGCTGCTGTTGCTGGCGGGGATCGCGGCCGCGGTCATGCTGCGCGATCACCTGTCGGTCGATGCCCTGACGAATTATGTCGGGCAACTGGGCTGGCTGGCGCCGCTGGTGTTTATCGGCGGTTATGCCATTGCCACGGTGTTCTTTCTGCCGGGGTTGTTGTTTACGCTGGCCGGCGGTGTCCTGTTCGGTCCCTTTTACGGCACCCTGTACAATCTCACCGGCGCGACCATCGGTGCGACACTGGCCTTTCTGCTGGCGCGTTTCCTCGCCTATGACTGGGTGGCGCAACGCACCGGCAAGCGACTGGGTCAGCTGGTCAAGGGCGTGGAAGAGGAGGGCTGGCGCTTCGTCGCCTTCGTGCGCCTGGTGCCGCTGTTTCCCTTCAACCTGCTGAATTATGCGCTGGGGCTGACGAAAATACCGCTCGTGCATTACATCATTACCTCGTTCATTTTCATGGCGCCGGGTGGCGCAGCCTATACCTATCTCGGTTACGCCGGCCGCGAACTGGCCGCCGGCGGGGAAGACGTCATCCGCAAGATCCTGCTGGCCATTGCGGTGATCGCAAGTGTCGCGTTCCTGTCGCGCATACTCATGAAGCTGCGGCGCGGGAAGCAGGGGAGTCCATCGTGAAACAGGATCTGGTCGTGATCGGCGGCGGCCCCGGCGGCCTGGTGGTCGCCAGCGTCGCTGCCCAACTGGGCCTCAGGGTCACCCTGGCCGAACAGTCCGACCGGCTCGGCGGGGACTGCCTGCATACCGGCTGCGTACCCAGCAAGTCGCTGATTGCGATGTCGCGTATGGCCCATGCCGCGCGGCAGGGCGTGGCCAACGGCCTGCTGTCGTCCATGCCGGACATCGACTTTGCCAGTGCTATTGCCCATGTCGATCGCGTCATCGGCAAGATCCAGTTGCATGATGATCCGGAACGCTTTCGCAGCTATGGCTGTGACGTGCGTTTCGGCAAGGCGGTATTCACCAGCGAGCGGGAAGTGGTGGTGGACGATGAGATCATTCGCGGCCGTCGCTTTCTGATTGCCACGGGCTCGCAGCCCTCGATCCCGCCCATACCGGGGCTGGACGAGGCCGGCTATGACACCAACGAAACGATTTTTCAGCGACGCAACCTGCCTGCACGCCTGGCCGTCATCGGCGGCGGACCGATCGGCGTGGAACTGGCGCAGGCATTCGCACGTCTTGGCAGCGAGGTCACGATCGTGGAAATGGCCGACCAGCTGCTCGGTCGCATGGACAACAAGGCAGCGGAAACGCTCTGGGAGGTACTCGAAGCGGAAGGCGTGCACGTGCGCCTGTCCGCGGCCATCACGTCGGTGCGCCGTGCCGGAGACGCCCGCCAGATCGTGCTCGAGTCGGGCGAGACCGTCGAGTGCGATCGTATCCTGGTGGCGGCCGGGCGCCGGCCGGCAGTGAACGGACTCGGCCTCGATGCGGCGGGGGTTGAATACGACCGGCGGGGTATCCAGGTCGATAACCGCCTGCGCACCTCGCGGCGCCACATCTTTGCCGTCGGGGATGTCTGCGGTCCGTTGCAGTTCACGCACGTGGCCGAATACCAGGCGGGTGTGGCACTGGCCAATATCGCATTCAGAATGCCGAAAAAAACCGACTACCGTGTCGTGCCGGTAGTTGTCTATACCGACCCGGAAGTCGCCGCGGTCGGCTTGACGGAACAGCAGGCGGGTGACAAGGGGATCAGGTACGAGGTCGCGGAATTTCCCATGGCGGATATCGACCGTGCGATTGCAGACGATGCGCCCGCCGGCTATGCCAGGTTTCTGCTCAACAAGGGCAGGATCATCGGCGCCAGTATCGTGGGAGCGCATGCCGGCGAACTGATCCATGAAGTGGCGCTGGCCATGCAGCTGGGGGCAAAGGCAAAGCATATCAGTGAACTGGTGCATGCCTATCCTACCTATGCACAGCTCAACCGGCGTACAATCAACAGCACGTATGCCGGTTTGCTGCAGTCGCGCAAGGTGCGTCTGCTCGTCTGGCTGCTCAACCGGCTGATACCCTGACGACAGGACCACGGTATGCATGCAACCCTGCCATTATTGCAGCGCAGTGATTTTCCCGCGTTGAGCCGCGTCCGGCTGGAGACGCTGCAGGTGAATGTCGGCTATCTGTGCAACCAGTCCTGCCTGCACTGCCATGTCAATGCCGGACCGAAGCGTACCGAGATCATGGATGCCGATACGGTTGAGGACATCATTCGTTTTCTCGACCGCAGCGAGTTGCGCGTGCTGGACCTGACCGGTGGCGCGCCAGAGCTCAATCCGCACTTCAGGGCGCTGGTACTGGCCGCACGCGCACGCGGTCTGGACATCATCGATCGCTGCAATCTGACCGTACTGCTGACACCCGGCCAGGAAGAAACGGCCGCTTTCATGGCTCACAACCAGGTTAAAATAGTTGCTTCACTCCCATGTTATTTAAAAGAAAATGTAGAAGCCCAGCGTGGTGACGGGACGTTCGATGACAGTCTGGCGGCCTTGCGGCAACTGAATGAACTCGGTTACGGAAAACCCGGCTCGGGACGGGTGCTGGATCTCGTTTATAACCCGCAGGGGCCCGTGCTGCCGCCGGCGCAACAGGCGCTGGAGGCGGACTACCGGCTGCATCTCGACCGGCAGTACGGCATAGGCTTCAACAATCTCCTGACGCTG
This sequence comes from uncultured Ectothiorhodospiraceae bacterium, assembly GCA_947258945.1. Lineage (GTDB taxonomy): Bacteria > Pseudomonadota > Gammaproteobacteria > UBA9214 > UBA9214 > UBA9214. The sequence goes on along the minus strand of CAMYKJ010000013.1, from coordinate 3,664 downwards.
GCGAACATGCCGATCAAGCGCTTCGGCAGCACACTGGTGAGCCGCGGCGAGTTCGACGACTACATGCAATTGTTGAAACACGCACACCGGGATGAAAACCTGGCCTCCGTGATGTGCCGTACGCTGATCAGCGTAGACTGGCGGGGTTATGTCTACGACTGCGACTTCAATCAAATGCTGGGTCTTCCCATCCCCGCCGGCAGGCAGGGTAAAATACACATCAACGAGCTGGCGGATCAGGACATCAGGGGACGTGTAATCAACGTTGCCGACCATTGTTATGGCTGCACTGCCGGGCAGGGATCCGGTTGCGGCGGTGCACTTGTTTAACTGAATTCAACAACCGGGGAACAGCAATTCATGAATATAGACGGCGCGGTACTCGACCGTTACACGGCAGGGGCGCAGGCAAGACAGGACGCACTCTGCTGCCCGGTGGATTATGACGGCAGCCTGCTGGCAATATTGCCGCGGGAAATCATAGAGCGCGATTACGGTTGCGGTGACCCGTCACGCTACGTGCGTACCGGCGACACCGTCCTGGATCTTGGCTCCGGGGCCGGCAAGATCTGCTACATGGCCGCGCAACTGGTCGGTTCACGCGGCCGCGTCATCGGCATCGATATGAACGATGACATGCTCGCACTGGCCTGCAAGTACCAGTCGGCCATGGCGGCGCGCCTCGGCGGCGACCGGGTGGAGTTCCTGAAAGGGAAAATACAGGATCTCGCTCTTGATATCCGTGCCATGCAGGACTGGCTGGCCGTAAACCCGGTGCACGGAGAGTCGGACCGCATCCGTCTCAGGCAGCGCGAGGAACAGCAAAAAGCTACGCGTCCGCTGATCCCGGACAATTCGGTTGACCTGGTGATCTCGAACTGTGTACTCAACCTGGTGGCCGACAGCGAGAAGCAGCAGATGGTCAGCGAAGTGTTTCGCGTACTGAAACCGGGCGGGCGCATTGCGATTTCCGACATTATCAGCGACCAGCCGGTACCTGCCGACATGAAGCAGGATCCCGAGCTGTGGAGCGGCTGTCTGTCCGGCGCCTTCCACGAGGCGGAAATGCCGGCCATGTTCGCCGCGGCGGGTTTCAGCGCGATTACTTATGACAAGTGGGAAGTGCAGCCCTGGCGCATCGTCAACGGCATTACCTTCCGCTCGGTCACGTTGACGGCCGTCAGACCGGCCGTCGCGAACGACGGTGATGCCTGTCATGAACTGGTCTACCGCGGACCGTTCGAATCGGTGACGGATGAAACCGGTCGTTGCTACCGCCGGGGCGAACGCATCGCCGTCACAGCGGAACGCCACCGGCTACTGACCGGCCCGGTCTATGACGGGGCCTTCATCGACCTGTCGACGGCGGGTGAAGCGTCGGCGGCCTGTTGTTCGGCGGAGTCTGCCAGTGGCGGCTGCTGCGGCTGACAAACCGGTCCTGTCGATCGTCATCCCCGCGCTGAACGAAGCGGCCTGCCTGGATGCCACGCTGGCCGGCCTGCAGTCCATGCGCGCGCGCGGCCATGAAGTTATCGTGGTGGATGGCGGCAGTCACGATGCGACGGTGCAGCTGGCCGGGCAGGCGGCCGACCGGGTCATCAGCAGCCGCCGCGGTCGTGCCCGGCAGATGAATGCCGGGGCGCAGGTCGCGACCGGCGACGTCCTCTGGTTTGTGCATGCCGATACCCGGACACCGGACAATGCCGACCAGCTGATCATCACCGCGCTGGCGTCACGCCGGCACGACTGGGGGCGGTTCGATGTCGAACTGGACGATGCCGGCCTGCTGCTGGGCTGGGTCGCCCGCTTCATGAACCTGCGCTCGCGCCTGACCGGTATCGCCACCGGCGATCAGGGCATGTTCATGACACGCGCAGCCTACGAGCGCATAGGCGGCTTCGAGGATATCCCGCTGATGGAAGACATCTCGGCCAGCCGCGCACTGCGGCGCAGGGCGCGTCCGCTGGTGCCGCGGGCGCGACTGCTGACGTCTGCCCGGCGCTGGCGTCGTCAGGGCATTATCAAAACGATCCTCACCATGTGGGGACTGCGGCTGGCCTATTTCCTCGGCGTGCCGTCACAGCGACTGGCCCGTTACTACGCGCTGCATTCCCGATGAAGTATCCACAGGCGCGCGTGATCGTGATGAGCAAGGCGCCGCTGCCGGGCCAGGTGAAAACCCGCCTGGTGCCTTTGCTGGGCACGGCAGGCGCGGCGCGGCTCTACCGGAGACTGCTTGAGGACACCCTGGAGAAACTGTGTACGGCCGACCTGTGTCCGGTGGAACTGTGCTGTGCACCGGATGCACGCCAGGACTTCTTCGCGGACTGTCGCAGGCGTTATCCCGTCACCCTGACCGGGCAGGGTCAGGGTGACCTCGGCCAGCGTATGTCCCGGGCCATCGTCGCTGCCCTGCTGCGGGCGGACCGGGTGGTACTCATCGGCGCGGACTGCCCGGCCTTGACGGCCGACGATATCGACACGGCATTGCAGCGGCTGGGCGGCGGCGCCGACGTGGTGCTGGGACCCGCCGAGGACGGGGGTTATTACCTGCTCGGTATGACCCGGCATCATGCGCGGCTGTTCGAGGCGGTACCCTGGGGCAGCCCGCAGGTCATGGCAACGACCCTGCGGCACATCGAGGTGCTTGGACTCGCCTGCAGTACGCTGTCAATCCGTGCCGACCTCGATACCCCCGCTGACTATCACGACTGGAAGCAGGCCGGCGCAGGCTGACTTTCCGGTCAAGGCGGCCCTGCAACTGCAGTGATCCTGAAGGTGCGGGACGTGTTTCAGGCGTGCAGATGATCTATACTTCACCCTAGCGAGATAACAAGAGCTTACTGCCGATTGCAGGCAGACAAGGAGGAAACACATGAGAAGGCTTTATTTCATGATCCCTGATGTCGACAGCGCCAAGGTCATCGTCGATGAACTGTTGCTGGCACGCATCGAGGAACGTCACATGCATATTGCAGCGTCCGATCACCACGTGCTGACCGAGGCCAATCTGCCGGAGGCCAACCTGTTACAGGAAAGCGATTTCGTCCCGGCCGTCGAGCGGGGCCTGGCCGTCGGTGGAGCGACCGGCGTCCTCGCCGGTATCGCCGCCGTGGCGATCCCCGGAGTCGGCCTGGCGCTGGGTGGCGGTGCCATCCTCGGTATCGGACTGGCCGGTGCCGGCCTGGGCGCCTGGATGTCCAGCATGATCGGGATATCCGCCCCCAGTTCGCGGCTGACGGCCTTTGAGAAATCCATCGAGGAAGGCAAACTGCTGATGATGGTCGATGTGCCCAAGGCGCGGGTCGACGAAATCACGGCGCTGGTGCGCAAGCATCATCCGGAGGCTCATATCGAGGGAACCGAACCGGTCATCCCGGCATTCCCTTAGTAACCGGATGACCCGCCCGTGTCCGGCCCGGGGACGCGGGCGGGCGGCTACGACCTTGGTACAATAGCCTTTTGCTGTGGACCTGGCCGAGAATGTCAATGAGACTTCTCCCCGAACATGGACTGACAGATGAAAGAGCGCAGAAAACGTATAGACCGGCGTAACTTCGTACTGAGGGACAAGCGTTCCGCGAAGTGTGACCGGCGTTACAGTCCGGACCGTCGGCTGAATAATATCTCGGCGGAATGGGTGCCGATCAGACACGTGAACATC
>CAMYKJ010000012.1 GCA_947258945.1 uncultured Ectothiorhodospiraceae bacterium | reverse complement strand
GCTCGGCATGCCGAATGCCGGCAAGTCCACCCTGATCAGCAAGGTCTCGTCGGCCCGGCCGAAGGTGGCGGACTATCCCTTCACCACCCTGCATCCGAATCTTGGCGTGGTGTCGGTCTCCGGTCACCGCAGTTTCGTCATGGCGGACGTGCCGGGGCTGATCAGGGGTGCGGCCGACGGTGCCGGTCTCGGCATACAGTTCCTCAAGCACCTCTCGCGTACCCGGCTGTTGCTGCACCTCGTCGACATGGGGCCGCTGGGTGACACGCCGGAAGACGTGGTCACCATCGCCGGCGAACTCGAGGCTTTCAGTACCGAGCTGGCAGCGCGCGAGCGCTGGCTGGTACTGAACAAGATGGACCTGGTGCCGGAGGCCGAACGCGCGCAACGTCGCGACGCCGTCACCGGGGCCCTCCACTGGCAGGGACCGGTATTCGAGATATCCGCGCTTGACGGCAGCGGTACCGGCGAACTGGTGCAGGCAGTGATGAGCTATGTGGAACAGACACGCGAAGGTGATACGCGGTCAGAGGACGATTGTTCCTGATATTCGCCTGCCTGAAATCAGTAAAAATTGTGCTCTGACCCCGAGAAGTTGTAACGTTCAACCTATGCAAAACAAAATCAAATGCAGCGATTGCCGTCGCTGGGTCATAAAAATCGGCAGTGCCTTGCTGACCAATGACGGGCGGGGGCTTGCCCATGCGGCAATCGATGGCTGGGTGGAACAGATGGCCGCACTGCGCGCCAGCGGTCGCGAACTGGTGCTGGTGTCATCCGGTGCGGTTGCTGAGGGCATGACGCGGCTTGGCTGGACCAGCCGTCCGCATGCCCTGCACGACCTGCAGGCCGCGGCCGCCCTCGGCCAGATGGGCCTGATCCAGGCCTACGAGTCCCGCTTCCAGAAATTCGACCTGCATACCGCGCAGGTCCTGCTTACCCACGACGACCTGGCGAACCGCCAGCGTTATCTCAATGCACGCAGCACCCTGCGCACCCTGCTGAACCTCGGCATCATCCCGGTCGTCAACGAAAACGACACGGTGACCACGGAAGAAATCCGCTTCGGCGACAACGATACGCTGGCGGCCCTGGTTGCCAACCTGGTCGAGGCCGATTTACTGATCTTCCTGACGGACCAGCAGGGCATGTTCGACAGTGACCCGCGCACTAATCCGGATGCCAGTCTGGTCAGCGAGGCGCAGGCCGACGACCTGTCGCTGGAAGCCATGGCCGCCGCCACCGGTGGTGCATTGGGTCGTGGTGGTATGCTGACCAAGATCCGTGCCGCCCGTCTTGCGGCACGTTCCGGCACCCTCACGATGATCGTGCAGGGGAGCGCCGACAAGATCCTGCAACGCATTGCTGATGACGAACCGCTGGGTACGCGCCTCTACCCGACACGCGAACCACTGGTTGCCCGCAAGCGGTGGCTGGCCGGCCGACTGCAGGTGCGCGGTCGCCTGCAGCTGGATGAAGGCGCAACCCGGGTTTTATGCAACTCCGGCAGCAGCCTGTTGGCCGTTGGCGTCGTAGGTGTCGAGGGTGATTTCGACCGCGGTGACCTGGTTGCCTGCGTCGGGCCGGGTGGGGAGGAGGTCGCGCGCGGTCTGGTCAATTACAATGCGATTGATTCATCCAGGATTGCCGGCCAGGCCAGCAGCCGTATCGAGGAGCTGCTCGGCTACGTCGACGAACCGGAGCTCATCCACCGCGACAACCTGGTACTGACGCGCTGATTACAACCAGGTGGTCAGATCGTCAGGCAAATTATTGCCACGAAAGGACACGGAAATATATATCTCGTCATTCCCGCGCAGGCGGGAATCCAGCCTTATGCGCATAACCAGTAGCTGGATTGTTGTCCTTATGCGATTCGGCAATATGGCTTCAGCGTTGTGCTTGCAAAATAATTTAGAATCAAAATATCTGTTGAAGTTTGATGTTGTTTTTTGACTGGATTCCCGCCTGCGCGGGAATGACGAGATATTTTTATCTTTCCGTGTCCTTCCGTGGATTCCGTGGCGAATTTTCTATGTGTTGATTTGGGACACAAAAAAAGCCGGTCAAATGACCGGCTTTTTAGATGGCGCATGACTGTCCGTCAGAGCGCGCGGATATGCTGGTTCAGGCGGCGCTTGTGCCGCGCGGCCTTGTTGGCGTGGATCAGGCCCTTGCCGGCAGCGCTGTCAATAACAGGAACGGCCGCCTTGTAGGCCTCGGTGGCGGCATCGCGGTCACCGCTCTTGATGGCGGCGATGACCCGCTTGACGTGCGTGCGCATATTCGAGCGCTGACTGGTGTTGAGCTGGCGGTGCTTCTCCGCCTGGCGCGCGCGCTTGATGGCTTGTGGTGAGTTTGCCAAGGAACTGCTCCTGCAATCGATGCTGTAAAAAGACGGCGTACTATGCGGATTCCCCGCCGGGTTGTCAATATCCAGGGTCTTCTTCGGGGGTGAAGAGGACTGATTTAGTGAAAATTTTTACCTCTGGAATGTCCGGACCGCGAACTAACTGTGATCAACCCAGAAAATCTGCACGCTGCTTAATTTTCTGCATAACTGTCTAATTTTGTTGTTAAACTCCTGCATTCCCGGCGCCGTATGCGCCTATGCGGCGGCAGTCTTACAGGCATAAATACTGGATGAGTCACAAGTTACTGAAAAGCACTGCAATTGTGAGCAGTATGACGTTTGTCTCGAGGGTGCTCGGCCTGCTGCGGGATATCGTGCTGGCGCGCATGTTCGGTGCCGACGCCAGCATGGATGCCTTTTTCGTCGCCTTCAAGATACCCAACTTCCTGCGCCGCCTGTTTGCCGAGGGCGCCTTCTCGCAGGCATTCGTCCCGATCATTGCCGAGTACCGCGAGCAGCGTACCCGGGAGGATGTGCGGGCGCTGGCAGGCCGGGTGGCCGGTACCCTGCTGGGTATCCTGTCCGGTATTACGGTCATCGGGGTACTGGCAAGCCCGGTGCTGATCACGATCTTTGCGCCCGGGTTCCTGCTGAAACACGGGGAAGAACAGTTCGCGCTGGCGGCCGGACTGTTGCGCTTCACCTTTCCCTACCTGCTGTTCGTTTCCCTGGTCGCATTCGCTGCCGGCATACTGAATACCTACGGCCGCTTCGCCGCGGCGTCCTTCGTACCCGTCTGGCTGAATGTCGCGTTGATCGGCGCCGCCGTGCTGGTATCGCCCGGACTGGCACAACCGGAGATGGCACTGGCCGGCGGGGTGTTCGTGGCCGGTGTGGTGCAGGTCCTGTTCCTGTTGCCGTCCCTGAAACGCATCGGTGTGCTGCCGCGGCCACGCTGGGGACTGCGCGATTCCGGCGTGCGACGCATCATGAAGCTGATGTTGCCCGGTATTCTGGGATCGTCGGTGGCCCAGATCAATCTCCTGTTCGATACCCTGATTGCCTCATTCCTGGTCGCCGGCAGCGTCAGCTGGCTGTATTACTCCGATCGCCTGGTGGAGTTCCCGCTGGGTGTCTTTGTCATCGCGCTGTCGACCGTCATTCTGCCCAGCCTGTCGCGCAGTCATGCGAACGGCTCGGAGGAGGAGTTTTCCCGTACCCTGGACTGGGCCTTGCGTCTGGTGCTGCTGATCGGTATTCCGTCTGCGGCCGGTCTGTTCCTGCTGTCTCAACCGATGCTGGCAACGCTGTTCAACTACGGTGATTTTGCCGCGCATGACGTGTCCATGGCCGGTCTCAGCCTGATGGCCTATGCGCTGGGCCTGCCCGGTTTCATGCTCATCAAGGTGCTGGCGCCGGCATTTTACTCGCGCAAGGATCCGCGCACCCCGGTGCGCATTGCCGTTATCGCCCTCATTACGAACATGGCACTGAATCTCGTCTTTGTCATCCCCATGGTACGACTCGGTATCCAGGGTCCGCATGCAGGTCTCGCCCTGGCCACGTCCATAGCGGCCTGGGTCAATGCCGGTCTGCTCTACCGGACACTGAAGCGGCGCAATATCTACCGGCCGCGGCAGGGCTGGCCCCGGCTGCTTGGTCAGGCCGTGCTGGCCGGCGGTGTGCTGGCCGCCATGCTGGCCTGGGCCGTGCCGGGAACCGGGGAGTGGCTGGCGTGGACGGCGGGCCAGCGGGTAACGCAGTTGCTGGTGTGGGTAGTGGCCGGCATCGCCACCTATTTTGTGGTCCTGCGACTCGCCGGGCTGCGCCTGCTGTCCCTGTGGCGCCAGGAGTATCCGTAATGACGGAACTGGTCCGGGGCCTCCACAACCTGCGTGCACATCACCGGCCATGTGCGGCGACCATCGGCAGTTTCGACGGTGTGCACCGCGGCCACCAGGCCGTCATCAGCTCCCTGCAAGTGGCCGCCGCGCAACGGAGTCTGCCGGCCATGCTCGTCACCTTCGAGCCGCAACCGCGCGAGTATTTCCACCCGGCGTCGTCACCCCCCCGATTGACACGCCTGCGCGAGAAGTTGCAGGCGCTGTCACGCTACGGTGTGGAGCGGGTGCTCTGTCTGCGCTTCAATGCACAACTGGCCGGCCTGACGGCCGATGAATTCATACGGCAGATTCTGGTGGACGGGCTGGGGGTGCGCTACCTGCTGGTCGGTGATGATTTCAGGTTCGGCAAAGACCGCACCGGCAATTTCACGCTGTTGCAACAGGCCGGCGGGCAGTACGGTTTCGAGGTGGGCGCGATCGATACCTTCGATATCGGTGACGGCAGGGTCAGCAGTACGCGTGTCCGCGATAGCCTGGCGGCAGGCGATCTTGAATGGACCGCGGAGCTCCTCGGGCGACCGTTTACCCTGTGCGGCCGGGTCGCGCACGGCGACAAACGCGGCCGCACCATTGGTTTCCCGACGGCCAATATCAGGCTGCACCGTCACCGCTCGCCGCTGAGCGGGGTGTTTGCCGTGCATATGAGCTGGCCCGGTGCCCGCGCCTACGCGGGTGTTGCCAATGTCGGCAAGCGCCCGACCGTCGACGGGACCTGGCTGCAGCTGGAAGTCCACCTGTTCGATTTCGACAGGGATATTTACGGACAGCACGTGGAGGTCGAGTTCTTGCACAAGCTGCGTGACGAGCAGCGTTTCGATTCATTTGATGCGCTGCGCGAGCAGATACAGCGGGATGCCATACAGGCACGCAAGGTCTTTGCAGACAGCCGCGGCTGACAAAGGGCGCCTGTATGGGCCCATAACCAAACAATAGTGGGATTCAGGCAGTGATTGGGTTATAAATTGACGCCTTGTGTGCCGGCGATACCGACCAGATGACTGATTACAAAGATACACTCAACCTGCCGAAGACGGCCTTCCCGATGAAGGGCAATTTGTCCAACCGTGAGCCCGAGATGCTGCGGCGCTGGGATGACATGGATCTGTACGGTCGAATCCGCGAGGCGGCAGCGGGCCGGCCGCTGTTTACCCTGCATGACGGTCCGCCGTACGCCAACGGCGATATCCATATCGGCCATGTCGTCAACAAGGTCCTCAAGGACATCATCGTCAAGAGCAAGACGCTTGCCGGTTTTGATGCGCCCTACATCCCCGGCTGGGACTGTCACGGCCTGCCGATTGAACTCAACGTGGAAAAGAAGGTGGGCAAGGCCGGGGTCAAGGTCGATGCGCCGACATTCAGGAAGGCGTGCCGGGAATACGCCGGCAAGCAGGTCGATGGCCAGCGCAAGGACTTTATCCGGCTCGGTGTGTTCGGTGACTGGAATGATCCCTATCTCACCATGGATTTCCGCTTCGAGGCGGACATCATTCGCGCACTCGGCAGGATCATCGGCAACGGGCACCTGCACAAGGGTTTCAAACCGGTGCACTGGTGCACCGATTGCCAGTCGGCGCTGGCCGAGGCCGAGGTCGAGTACGAGGACAAGAATTCACCGGCCATCGATGTCCGTTTTCGTGTGTTGAACGAGGAAGGTCTGCTGTCGTGCTGTCACCATGTCGAGGGTCATGACGGCAGTGGTCCGATCTCGGTCGTTATCTGGACCACCACGCCGTGGACGCTGCCCGCCAACCTCGCGGTGTCGCTGCACCCGGACCTCGAGTATGCCGTGGTGCAGTGCGATATCGGACACGGCGCGGAACGCTTGCTGATTGCCGAGGCGTTGCTCAAGGACACCATGCTGCGTTATGGCGCCGAGGACTACCAGGTGGTTGCCTACTGCAAGGGCAGCGACCTGGAGGGTATCAGTCTTGGCCATCCGTTCTATGCACGTGAGGTGCCTGTCATTCTCGGCGATCACGTGACCACCGAGGCAGGCACCGGTGCTGTGCACACCGCGCCGGGCCACGGTCAGGACGACTACGTGGTCGGCAGCCGCTACCAGCTCGATGTCTACAACCCGGTGGGCAGCAATGGCTGTTTTCTGCCGGACACGGAACTGTTTGCCGGTGAGCATGTGTTCGCCGCCAACGACCACGTGATCGAGGTGCTGAAGGGCAGGGGTGCACTGGTGCGCGAGGAAATGCTGCGCCACAGTTACCCGCATTGCTGGCGGCACAAGACGCCGATTATTTTCCGTGCAACCCCGCAGTGGTTCATCAGCATGGACCAGAATGGCCTGCGCGAGGCCGCCATGGCCGCCATCCGCGAGGTCAGCTGGATGCCGGACTGGGGTGAGGCGCGCATTGCCGGTATGGTCGAAAACCGTCCCGACTGGTGCATCTCCCGTCAGCGCACCTGGGGTGTCCCGATTGCGCTGTTCATCCACAAGGAGACAGGGGCGCTGCACCCGGAGACAGATCGCCTCATCGAGGAAGTGGCGCAGCGGATCGAGGCAGGCGGTATCGACGCGTGGTTTGCGCTCGAACCGGCCGATTTGCTGGGTGAAGCGGCGGACGACTACGACAAGGCCGGCGACACCCTGGACGTGTGGTTCGATTCCGGGGTGACGCACGTGGCGGTCCTCGAGCGCCGTGCCGCACTCGGGCTGCCGGCCGATCTTTACCTGGAAGGCTCCGACCAGCACCGCGGCTGGTTCCAGTCCTCGCTGCTGAGCGCAATGGCCATCCGCGGCGAGGCGCCCTACCGGGCCGTTCTCACGCACGGCTTCACTGTCGATGCGAAGGGGCAGAAGATGTCCAAGTCACGCGGCAACGTGGTGGCCCCGCAAAAGATCATGAAATCACTGGGTGCGGATATCCTGCGCCTGTGGGTAGCGGCGACGGACTACCGCGGCGAAATGAGCGTCTCGGACGAGATACTGAAGCGCACGGCCGATGCCTATCGCAGACTGCGCAATACGGCGCGGTTCCTGCTGGCCAACCTGCACGGTTTCGATCCCGCGACGGATATGCTGGACCCGGAACAGATGCTGTGTCTGGATCGCTGGACCGTGGAGCGCGCGCGCCAGATGCAGGAGCAGGTGCAGGCGGCCTATGACAACTATGAATTCCACCGCATCTACCAGCTGGTGCATAACTTCTGCGCCGTGGATATGGGCAGTTTCTATCTCGACATCATCAAGGACCGCCAGTACACCACGCAGGCCGACAGTATTCCGCGCCGCTCGGCACAGACCGCGATGTACCATGTGGCCGAGTCACTGGTCCGCTGGCTGGCGCCGATTCTGAGTTTCACGGCCGATGAGATCTGGCAGGCACTGCCCGGCGAGCGCGACGATTCGGTGTTCCTCGCCACCTGGTACGAGCTGCCGCCGGCGTTTTTCTCCGAGAGCGAGATCCTGCAGCGTATGGGCACGGATTTCTGGGACCGTATCATCGCGGTGCGCGACGCCGTCAGCAAGCAGCTCGAAAAGCTGCGGGTGTCGGGCGATATCGGCTCGCCGCTGGATGCCGAGGTGGACCTGTATACCGATGAGGAAACGCGCGCCCTGCTAAACGCGATTGAAGACGAGCTGCGCTTCGTGCTGATTACCTCCTATGCGCGGGTACACGATATACAGGACTGTCCGGACGATGCCGTTGCCGCAGAGCTGCCGGGCATGGACATCAGTATCCGTGTGACGCCTTCCGCGCATGCCAAATGCATTCGCTGCTGGCACCACCGCGAGGATGTCGGTTCGGTTGCCGGGCATCCGGAGATCTGCGGGCGCTGTGTCGATAACGTGACCGGCGACGGCGAAGTCCGCCGCTATGCCTGAGCGCCCGTAGCGGTGATATATGCCATGAAGTGGTTATGGGTGTCCGCGGTGGTGCTGTTACTGGACCAGGGTACCAAGCTGCTCGCCGATGCCATGCTGGCCATGCACCAGCCGATACCGGTCGTGCCGATGTTTGCATTGACGAAGGTCTACAATGCCGGCGCCGCGTTCAGTTTTCTCGGTGACGCCTCCGGCTGGCAACGCTGGTTTTTTGTTGCCTTGACGCTGGGTATCAGCCTCTTTCTGCTGAACTGGCTGCGGCGCCTGGGTCCGCAGGACGGGCGTACCGCGTTGGCACTTGCGCTGATTCTCGGCGGTGCGGTCGGCAACCTGATCGATCGCCTTGCGTACGGTTACGTGATCGATTTCCTGGATGTTTATTACGGCGCCTGGCACTGGCCGACATTCAATGTTGCCGACTCGGCGATTTCCGTCGGCGCCTTCCTGCTGATACTCGACGCATTCATGGGGCACAGAAAGGCCGCTGCGCGGTGAACGGTTTGCGTGACCCCGATTTCAGATTCCCGATCACCGAACGCAGCACCGTGACACTGCACCTGTCACTCTCGCTGGAAGACGGTACGGTGGCAGAAAGTACCTTCGGGGGTGAACCGCTGACATTCACACTGGGGGACGGCGCACTGGATTACGGGCTGGAGCTCGGGCTGTATGCTCTGGTGCGCGGCGATAAACAGCGTTTGACACTGGATCCCGGGCAGGCCTTCGGGCAGCGCGATCCCGACAGGG